>NZ_KV840361.1:0-20914 GCF_001839185.1 Staphylococcus sp. HMSC65H10
CAAAAGAACCAAGATAAAGGTTTACAATAATTCAGCGTTGCATCGTGATTTAGTAATATAAATAAGTAAGAGGGCGGATTTGAAGATAACTTCAAAATACCGCCCTCTTTTTGATACATTTTTTATTCTGTTGCTAAAGGATTTTTAACTTTTACATACGTATAGTCATGTGCTTCATCTTCTAAGCGCATAGTAGTAACACATTTATAATCAATCGTTTCATCAAAGAATGTGTGTTTGATGTCAGCTAAACGTTCATTATCAATCGTATGATCTGCTTGCATTTGATTGAATTTCTTTTGTGTAATCTGTTTAACGACATCCCATAATTTGTTTTCTGATATCACGCTTTCTTGTGTATGTTGTGCGATTGTTAAAATTAGCTCTCCAAGATGGTTTTGGATAGTTGAATAGAACGCCTTGTTGAATACAGAAGTTGATTTGCTAGTTAAGATACGTGATTTTTCATGGAAATGTTCTGAAGAGAAACCACTGTCGTTGAGTTGTTGTTCATCAATACGTAAACCTTCATAGTCACGAATGAACATATGATTTAAGCTGCCATCTTCATTGAATGAAGCCACTGCATTTTGTAAATGTGCTTCTAAAGCAATACCATATTTCACCATTAATGGAATCACAATATCGACTAATGCTTGCGCATATTCAGCAAGCCAAGCTTCTGAAGCAGCTTCAAAAGATTCTGTTTGCTTCGCACTTTGATAACGTTCAATTAACGAATTTATCACTGCAATTTCAGCGTTAGGATTACTAACTACTAAACTTGATGGAATGATGTTAATAGTATCAGGTGCTGTTAAGTGATAAACATTTTCTCTTAAGAGTGAACCAAGCTGTTCACTGCGTTCTGTTTGATAGTCGCCTTGATCTTGTTTGTGATAGAAATGAATACCCGCTAGTTCAGAAATTCCAGAAGCTTGAATATCTTTAAATAAAGGGTCTTCAGTCAATATCTGGTTAACGATATGCGTCACAAGTGGACCATTAAACGTTGTTTGTTCTGACAATGTTCGAATCTCTCCGGTAATATGCACATTGGTTGAGAGTTTGACATGCGGTGTTGTTTCTGGCCATTTCGGCATTAAAGTTCTAAATGACAGTCCTGCATAATAAGATGTTTCGTAAGGGATTGTCTTAATTTGACCTGCATCAAGTTCTTGTGCATAGTCACGTTCTAAAATCTCATCATATTGCCAAGGATGTAACACAATAATGCTGTAATGATTGTGTTCATCTGAAGGGATTGCTTGGTTAAAGGCACTTTCTAAACCTTCGAAGTTTTTAAAGAGCGTTTCATTATATGTATGCTCAAGTGTTTGTGTACGAACGAGGTCATTGTGTACCGCAATCCATTTTAATGCAATGGGTTGTTGGAATTCAGATGAATATTGAATGTTTTCTTGTGGTGTTAAACCTTTGCGTAATTTGGCACCTGGGTGAAGCGGGTGACCTTCAATGACTGATTGCTCAGAACATAAATAACTATCTGATGCGTGTGCGATAATATCGAACATAGCACGTGTATCATCTTTTAAAGTGATATGTTGATAGCTGAGTGCGAGTGCCATATTGGCTACACTATTCATCATATCGTCACTGAATTGATCACTTGATGGTCCTTTGAATTTAGGTGCTTCTGTTAAAATCACTTCTAATACTTCTTCTGGATGCATAATGCGTTGGTGTGTCTCTGGTTTATCCATTTCTGTGAAATAAAATGGACCATCCATATCAATACGATCAAAAGCATGAAATCCTGAAATTGGCGCATAGAGTGTCAGTCTAGATGTCGGCCAATCCATCTTCATGACTTTGCCTGTGTTCGATGATAGCTCAAAAGGTAAATCTGTATTATTTATAATTTGTGCTTGTCGGCCTTGATTGACCATATTTTCTCGATAAATTGAAACGACTAAACGTTTCGTAACCAAGTCTCTTGCAGTTAGTAAAATAGCTTTAAATTGCTCAGCCCATTGTGGATGGGATGCAGAAAGGTAATCATAATCAGATTGTTCTTCTGCTGTGAGCTTTATAGGTTGTTCATTTGTTTGTTGTAATATATTTTCCATAATACACCTCTTATTTAATTATTTTACAAAACAACTAAAGATTTGTATAATCCATCATATCGGTAATGATAATCATTATCAATTAAAAAGACAGGTGGAATAAAAAATGGCAAAATATTTTTTCCCAAGTTCATTCCTACTGTTTTTGGGGAATTGGATCGGACAAATCGCATTGAATTGGTATGTATACGAGCAATATCACAATGCTTTTTATTTGGGATTGGTCAATTTCGTCAGACTAATACCAATCTTATTTCTAAGTATCTGGGCAGGGGCTTTAGCTGATAAATTCGATAGAGGGAGATTAATTCGAATAACTGTCACAGGTTCTACAACTTTAACAGCAATCTTATGTTTGTTGAGCTTTGAATACAGGGAATTACCTATATATATTATTTTGATTTATGCTTGTTTAAGGGGCATACTTAATGCTGTAGAGACACCTGTCAGACAGGCGATTTTGCCTGATTTATCTGATAAAATCAGTACAGTCAAAGCAGTATCGTATCATTCGTTTATCATTAATATTTGTCGATCAATCGGACCAGCGATTGCAGGGGGCATTATCGCAGTGTTGAATGTGAAATATGCATTTTTAGCACAAACCTTGGTTTACATAGGTGCTATGCTGTTATGCTTGCCACTTCATTTCAAAGTCGCTTCAGCTTCAGATGAAGAAGGTGCAGCACGTTTCTCTGCAACGGTCGTCAAAGATTATTTTAAAACACATGGACAAGGACTCCATATCTTTATTACGTCATTGTTGATTATGGCCACTGGCTTCTCTTATACCACCTTATTACCGGTATTAACCAGTTTGAATTTTCCTGGTCAGGCTTCAGTCTTTGGCATCGCAATGACTTTCAGTGCTATCGGTGGTATTACCGCAACGTTATTATTGCCGCAGATACTGAAATTATTTTATTCAATTAATGTATACTATTTAAGTTCTATCCTGTTTGGTATCGCATTACTGATGGTAGTTATGCCGAATACAATTCTGCTGTTCGGCTTTATCTTTTTAATCGGTTTATTTAGTCAATGTGCACGGACAACAAATCGTGTATATTTTCAAACACATATTGAACCTGAAAGACGTGGCAGAATTTTAAGTATTGTGATGATGGACCGCGGCATGATTCCATTAGGTGCAGTTATTATGAGTGCGTTAACAGAACTTATCGGCATTGTACCGACATTTATTACAATGGGTCTTAGTACATTACTCATTGCAGCACTCTTTTATGGGATGAAAGAACTTAAGAATAGAGGAAGTGTAATATGAGACAAACAACATTACAACAAGCAGATATCAATATGCAGCATCGTGTATTCAACGCCATGATTAAAGAACACATTTTTAACGAAGGCACACGTATTACGAAACAAAATCATCGGTTAGAAGTTCAATATCAAGGTAAAGTACTCTCAGTCAGCATTAATGGTGTATATGCATTTGAACGCTATCAAATGCAAGGGCCGCTGGAACTGCAAGAGGGAGACAAACAACAGACGATAGCATCCTTAGAACAACTAATCGACACGCTAGAACAAGATTTTGAAGTAGCGTTCCCGACTCGTTTAAAACAAGAGTTGATTCATAGTCGACGCGGCTTTGATTTAACTTATGCGCAAATGGAGAAACGTCATCAGCTCATTCAAGATAGTATGAAATTTTCGAGAATGCCAGTCAGCTTGAATTATTTTGCTTGGATGTCGCATATGAATGCATTAGGTGAAATGGATGATTTATTATATTCAGAGAGTTTAGTTGTCGAAGGACATCCGACTCATCCATTATCCAAAACCAAACTGCCTTTAACGAACGAAGAAGTGATGCGTTATGCGCCAGAGTTCGAACAAATCATTCCATTAAAAGTCATGCTGCTGAGAAAAGAAGATGCAGTGACAACCAGCGCTTCTTCTGATCCTGATTTCATATTGAATGAAGTTCTAAAAGATGATAAAGCCCAATTGAAAGATTATGCGAAAGCGCTCGGTTATGATATCGATGACTTTGAAATTGTCATAATTCATCCATGGCAATATGAACATGTCATTGTAGAACAATTTAAAACTTGGATTCAGGAACAACGTTTAATACCGACACCCATCACTTTGAAGTCAAAGGCAACTTTATCATTTAGAACGATGGCGTTATTAGAGCGTCCTTATCATATTAAATTGCCGGTTCAAGTTCAGGCAACGAGTGCCATTCGTACGGTTTCTTCAGTCACGACAGTAGATGGACCGAAATTAAGTTATGAATTACAAGATATGTTGAACGTCTATCCGCAACTTAAAGTGGCGAGAGAACCGTTCGGCTTACATGCGGCTATTGAACCAGACCAAGCACGACAATTAGCTTATATTGTCAGAGAACGCCCGATGATTGATGGTGAAGGTGTAACTGTCGTAACCGCAAGTTTAGTAAATCAAAATCCTGTAGATGACATGAAAGTGGTGGACAGTTACTTAGAATGGGTTGATCGTGAAATTTCAGCACAATCAATCAAGCATTTCATGACAGTCTATGCACATACTTTAATTCCACCATTAATTGCCTATATCCAAGAGTATGGCATTGCGTTAGAAGCGCACATGCAAAATACAATTGTGAAACTTGGCAAGGACTATAAAATGGCCTTTATGGTCAGAGATTTAGGCGGCTCTCGTATAGATTTAGAAACGATGAAAGAGAAAATTCCAAATGTCAAAGTTGAGAATGAAAGCTTAATTGCGGAAGATATTGAAGCGGTGATTGCGAAATTTCAACACGCAGTCATCCAAAATCAAATGGGTGAATTAATTTATCATTTGAGTCAGCATGAGGATGTGACAGAACAAGAGTTGTTTACGATTGTTCAAGAAATTACACGCCATGCGATTGATCCGAATAAACCACATGCGACAGTCTTGAACCAAATTCTCTTTGGACCGACGATTACTGTGAAATCTTTATTAAGAATGCGCATGGAAGGCAAAGTAAAAAAATACGTAAATACGATTTTAGATAACCCATTGAAAGAAGGAGAGTGAACCCCATGGCTTATGTAGAAATAGATTTAGCCAAAATCCAATTCAATGCATTGATGTTGAAGGAAAAGCTGGCACAAAGAAATTTAGAAATGATGCCAGTGATTAAATGTATCGCTGGAGATAAGCTGATTGTTGAATCATTGAAAACACTTGGTTTTGATCAGATGGGTGACGCACGTATGGTCAATATTGACCAAATTCATGACGGTGCACTCTCTTATATGTTGATCCGCACGCCTAATCGCAGTGAATTAGAAGATTGTATTGAGAAAACTGATATTAGTATCCAAACGGATCTTGAAACAATTCGCTTATTGAATGAAACTGCAAAATCAATGGGCAAAAAACATAAAATATTATTAATGGTAGATTGGAAGGACAGTCGTGAAGGTGTCTTAACGTATGACGTTGTTAAGTACATAGAAGAAATCATGTATATGTCTCATATATGTTTAACAGGACTGGCTTTTAATTTTATGTGCTTTTTAGATATTCCGCCGACTGAAGAAGATATTTTACGTATGAATCAATTTGTACAAGCAGTTGAAAAAGAAACGGGTTATACTTTAAAAATGATTTCAGGTGGCAACTCAAGTGCGTTACCATTACTTGATTATTGTACGTTCGGCAGAATCAACCATTTAAGAATAGGTGAGTCATTGTTTCGCGGTATCAGTACAGTAGATCAAAAGCCGATTCATTATCTCTTCCAAAATGCGATTACTTTGAAAGCAGAAATTATAGAAGTCAAACCAAGAATAGATATTCAACATGATCGCTCATATTTACAGGCCATCTTAGACATCGGTCATATTGATACTGTGATAGAAGATATTACTCCTTTAAATGATCAAGTGAAAATTATGGGTGCGACAAGTGATCACCTCATGATTGATTTACAAAACACAGATTATTATCAAACAGGAGATATCATTGAGTTTACGCTAGGTTATAATGCATTAGCACAAAGTATGTATCAAAAGACGCTGAAACATGTGTATATCAGAGATGCTGGTGTACAGATTTTAGTGGACCATTTTGAAGTCAATCATGACCATGTTCAAATTAATCCTTGATAAATATAGGCAAAAAAATTGACAATATTGTAAACCGAACAAAATTTGTTCGGTTTTTTGTTTATTATTGCTAAAACCATGTTGACATTGAGAATCGTTATCAATAAAATAAAAAGTAAGATGATTGAATGAGCGATAAATGGGATATATCTAAATGGATGGTACGTAGATACATACGACCTTCATACATAACTTGGCACGAGAAAGATAACTGAGTTGACCTTCAGCTACATTTCATTTGTTGTCTCATAGAGCATCTAACAATATGAAGGAGTGGAAACATGAATAGATTAAAGTTTCTTGGTATTCTTATGTTAGTACTTGCTTTGACTGTCGTTGCGGCTTGCGGCAATAACAGCAAAGATAGTTCAAAAGAGTCTGATAGTAAATCTTCAGATGATACAATCGCAGTTAAAAATGAAGCGGGCACAACGAAAGTGAAAAAAGATGCGAAACGTGTCGTTGCTTTAGAATATTCATTCGTTGATGCTTTAGCTGCATTAGATGTGAAACCTGTAGGAGTTGCAGACGATAATAAAAAAGATCGTATTATCAAACCTATCCGTGAGAAAATCGGAAATTACGAATCAGTCGGTACACGTAAACAACCAAACTTAGAAGTAATCAGTAAAGAAAAACCTGACTTGATTATTGCGGATGCACAACGCCATAAAGGTATTTATAAAGAATTAAACAAAATTGCACCAACTATCTTATTACCAAGTTTTGATGGTGACTATGATGCAAACATCGAATCATTCAAAACAATCGCAAAAGCCTTGAATAAAGAAAAAGAAGGCGAAAAACGTTTAGACGAACATAATAAGAAAATGGATAAATACTCAAAAGATATTACTTTAGATAAAGACTTAGCTGCTTTACCTGCTGTATTAACTAAAACAGATATTATGGCGCACTCAGATAAATCTTATGTTGGTCAAGTGTTCCATCAATTAGGCTTTAAAGAAGCATTAAATAAAGATGTATCAAAAGATTTACCTAAATACTTAGATGGTCCATACTTGAAAATGAGTACGGAACAAATTGCGAAAGTAAATCCAAAACAAATGTTCATCATGATTGATGAAAAAGATAAACCATTATTAGAGAAACAACAAAATGACAAAGTATGGCAAACAATCGACGCAGTTAAACATAAACGTGTTTACACTGTAGATCGTAGTACTTGGTCTCGTTCTCGTGGTTTAATCTCATCAGAAGAAATTGCGAAAGAGTTAGTAGAACTATCTAAAGAACAAAACAACAAATAAGCGATTAAGATGATTAGAAGGGTGAATGGCTATGACAAACCAATCTAGCCACAGCCTTATTGAAAAGAAACAAAGAAAACGCACCACACTCCTCTTTATCGGGAGTGTGTGCTTTCTTTTTATCGTGATGTATTTCAATTTGACTGTCGGCACAACACATATGAAATTTAAAGATATTGCAGATTATTTAATATGGCATCATGACACGAAAAATACATTTATTATACATAATATCCGTATGCCAAGAATGGCAGGCGGGCTATTGATTGGTGCAGCTTTAGCAGTTGCTGGTTTATTTATGCAGGCAATGACGCGTAACCCATTGGCATCTCCACAAATCTTCGGTGTGAATGCCGGAGCATCATTTATTATTGTTGTGATTACAGTTATTTTTCCGGCATTGACTTCAATTTCAACATTACTTGCGTTTATCGGCGCGTTTATTGGCGGTAGTATTGTTTATATGTTGTCTGACTCAACGAAAGGCATGACACCAGTCAAATTAGCTTTAGCTGGTATGACGGTTCATTTGTTCTTTACAAGTTTGACACAAGGTATCATTTTATTAAATGAAGATTCTACAACGACAGTTTATTTCTGGTTAGTCGGTACACTCTCAACATTGAAATGGGGAGATGTATTGTCTATCACACCATGGATTATCGGTGCGTTCATCGGTGCACTATTCATGGCACGTCAAATATCAGTGTTAGAACTTGGCGATGAGTTAGCACGAGGACTAGGTCAAAATATTAAGTTAACACGATTATTGTTAGGGGTGTTGGTGGTAATTTTAGCCGGAGCATCCGTTTCAATTGCCGGACCTATCGGATTTATCGGTTTGATTGTTCCGCACATTGTAAAATATTATACTTCTCATAATTACTTTGTGATTATACCGCTAACGATGATTTTCGGTGCTGCCATTTTATTATTATCAGATGTCATCAGCCGTTTAATTGCATTTCCATTTGAGACACCTGTCGGTATTGTGACATCCTTCGTCGGTGCAGTTTACTTCTTAGGCTTAACATTGAGAGGAGTGAAACGAGTATGACAAGACATTTAGGACGTAAATATATAATTGTTATTGCGATATTGATCGTCGTTTCCATCTTCTCATTATGTGTGGGTGCCGTATTTGTAAATCCACTTCAAGCCCTCAAAGGCTGGATTATGCAAGATGACTTTATCGTCAATGAATATCGAGAACCAAGACTTTATGTCGGTTTATTAGTCGGCAGCAGTTTAGCAATTTCAGGTGCAGTAATTCAAGGTGTTGTACGAAATCCTTTAGCATCACCAGATGTTATCGGGATTACTAAAGGTGCGAGTTTAGCAGCTGTTTCAGTCTTGATTCTCTTCCCGAAAGCACCGATTTATGTATTGCCGGTTGCTTCGTTTATCGGAGCTTTAGTCATCAGCTTATTATTATCTTATTTAATCGCACGTAAAGAAGTACAAGGTTCAAACTTAGCGTTAATCGGTTTAGCCATCGGTGCGATTTGTATGGCAATTGTGCAATACTTACTTATTCGATTCCCATTAGAAGCCAACTTAGCTTTAGTATGGTTAACAGGAAGTTTATTCGGACGTTCCATGGACCATGTGATTTCAATCTTGCCGTGGTTTATTGTGACCGTACCGCTTATCTTATTTTTTGCGCAACGTTTAGATATTATTCATTTAGGTGATCAAGTAGCGACTGCGCTTGGTACGAGAGTTCGTTCAGTTAAAATGGTAATGTTGATACTTGCGGTTATGCTGGCAGGTTCTTCTATTGCGGTTGTCGGCGGACTGAGTTTCTTAGGATTGATTGCACCACATATTGCACGTTCGATTGTCGGCCATAAACATATTCATATCATTATGATGTCTGGATTAGTCGGTGCGATTTTAATTATAGTCAGTGATACATTAGCACGCGGCATTCACCCGCCGTTAGACATTCCAGTCGGTGTGATTATTGCGATTGTCGGTGCACCATACTTTATTTATGTTTTACGCAAAATGTAATAGGGAAATAGACAACTGTCTCTTATTAACTTGAGAGGCAGTTTTTTTATAGGGGAAGTTGGGGTATTAGAATTTGAAGGTGTTAAATTTATACAGATTTATGTATAAGTATTAAAATTCTTATTGCTTAACCATTACAATACGCTTATAATGTATTGTAATGAAAGGGAGAGACTATGGAAAAATATACAAAATCAGAAATCTTCAAGGGACGTTTGAAGTTCATTATCATGTCATTGCTCGGTATCATGTTGTTCTTAGTACCGGTGCCGGTGACACAAGACGGAAAGCAACAAACGACATTATTGGTAGCATTTTTAGCAGGTTGGTTGAAGGACGTATTAGGTCCAGCAATGCCGTATTTAATTTTAATTGTAATTACATTATCTGGTATTTTGACTTTATGCTGTTCGACTTTCTTAAAGAAGCGCTTAAAGTCTGATGGGTTATTGAATAATACGTTTAATGTGACGCCGATTTGGTTGGTTGTCAGATTATTAGCGGTAGTGTTTGCATGGATGACATTTTTACATATTGGTACAAAAGTGATTTATTCAGACGATACTGGAAATTTAATCTTTTCTAGTTTATTGCCGACGTTATTCTCAGTGTTCTTTTTTGCGGCACTCTTTTTACCGTTACTGATGGAATTCGGTTTATTAGAAATGTTAGGACCGATTTTCAGACCAGTCATGCGACCATTATTCACTTTGCCTGGCCGTTCTACAGTGGATAACCTTGCATCATTTATCGGTGATGGTACAGTTGGTGTTATCATTACGAGTAAGCAATATGATCAAGGCTTTTACTCTAGACGTGAAGCGACCGTTATTTCAACAACATTCAGTGTTGTTTCACTGACGTTTGCGATTGTAGTGGCTGAAACAGTAGGGATGCAGAATCATTTCTTCTATTTCTATTTAACAGTTATCGTTTCTTGTTTAGTTGCTGCAGTGATTATGCCGAGAATTTGGCCGTTACGCAGTGTACCAGAAGAATATGCGGTTGAAAACAGTGAATATGCGAAAGATGAATCTAATCCTGAAGGCGTATCAGCTTTCAAACATGGATTTAATCTAGCGACTGAAAAAGGAATCAAATCACCAGGCCTTTTACAATTCTTCAAATCAGGCTTGGTCACTGTTGCAGATATGTGGTTCGCAATTTTACCAGTTGTTATGGCAATCGGGACACTTGCGACGATTATCGCAACATATACACCTGTCTTTGAGATTATTGGGAAACCTTTTGTACCGCTGCTTGAACTCTTACACATTCCTGAAGCAGAACGAGCATCTGAAACTATGTTGATCGGATTTGCGGATATGTTCTTACCTTCAATTTTAATTGATGGTGTGAAGAGTCAAATTACCTTATTTGTTGTCGGTGCATTGAGTATTTCACAATTAATTTACTTATCAGAAGTCGGTGGGGTTATCTTAGGTTCTAAGATTCCTGTCAGTGTCTGGAAATTATTTGTGATTTTCTTATTCAGAACGATTATCGTATTACCAATTATTGCTTTAATGGCACATTTATACTTCTAAATATAAAAGCTGAGTCTTGCAGTAGAAACTGCTCGACTCAGCATTTTTATTATTCTAATGTTCCTAATGATGACAACACACGAGATTTTACTACGTTGTTTCCGATAACAGGAGATTCTGATGAGGCATTTGACTCAGAAGATTTAGGGCGTTGATGTGCTTGTTTGAAAGCATCGCTATTCTTCCAATTTTCAAAATCATCTTGAGATGCCCACCATGTTGAAACATGCATGAACTCAGTATCTTTTTGATCACCTTCTACTAAAGAAACTTCAACACGATGAAATCCTGGCATTTCTTTTAATTGAGGGTTGGAAGTAAAGCGACCTGCCATTTTTTCAGCAAAGCCTTTTTTCACTTCTATTTGGTTTGTGACAATATACAAGACTATCATCCTTTCAAAATTATTGTTAATCTTCTTTACCCGATTTTTTGTATGTTCATTGTGTGTAGTTATCAGTATTTTGATTATAAAACATGTGGTACAATATTTAAAAAGAAAAAGAAGAATCTTAATTAATAGGGGAAAAGTGAATGAAGAAAAAAGAAGTCAGTATGGCCGAACTGTTTTTTGATTTGGTCTTTGTTTATGTACTTTCGACGATTAATATTACAGTGGAACATATTTCTACTTCATTAGTGGACTTGGAAAGTCTTGGCAAAAATTTTATGTTGTTTTTAGTATTTTTCTCAATTTGGATTTATCATACATTGCTGGTCAATCGATTCTTTGAACAGAAATGGTATCAATATGTCTTTTTATTTATAGATATGTTTCTGATTTTATATCTGTCTAAAGCGATTAATGGTAATTTCCAAGAAACATTTGTTGCGTTTGCATCAACAACTACAGTTATCTTTATCAGTATTATAATTCAGTATGTTTTAAGTTATAAATTTGTGGACCATTCTATTAATGCACGTTTCTTAAAGGTGTATGTAACAGGTCTTGTTTTAACAGTCGTGTTTTCGGTAGTCGGTTTACTTTTATCTAAAGGCATTAACTTTTGGGTATATTTTATCGGTATCGTGATTTCAGCGACATTCCCTGCATTCTTTGCGAATGCTTCTAAAGAGAATCCAGTTATTTTTAAACATTTAACTGAACGACTGAGTTTGTTTATGATTTTATTATTTGGAGAAGGGATTGTTCAAATCGTCAATAATATGGAACTCTCACAATTTAAAGCACTAGATGTTGTCTATTTCTTAATGGTCATTAGTTTATTTGTGATTTATACGTTCCATTACAAAGGTAGCTTGGATCAGGAGAAAGATGAAGCAACAGGCTTTTTAACCATGTTCTTGCATTTATTCATTATTTATTCTGCAAACTTTATTTTCTTGATTATGAATAAAGGTTTATCAGATCATCCTTTAAGTTTTGCGGAAGGCATCGGTTATACCGTTGCATTTTGTGTTTTCTTATTTGGTGTATTCTTTGATACGATTTTACATCGCAATATTACAAAGAAAAAAGGTTTGTATATTGGCATTATTTTAGTAACTACAGTCATTGGATTTGTCATTCCAAATATTCACTTGATAACAGTAGTTCAAATTATAGGTATTATCGTACTATGCAGCATGTATTATATTGAAAATAGGGATATATTAACAGATTAAGTTAAAAGAACTTAATCAATAAAAAACCTTCCACTTCAGAATGAGAAGCGGAAGGTTTTAGTTTATACTTTTTTAATTCATTTATTTTGTGAGTTCATTATAGACTTTCTTGTCATTGAAAGTGAAGATGATGTATTCGTGATCATCAGTATCAATAATAACGCGGTTAGTTTTACCAAATGTAGAACCAATACGAGATACCTCTCTGCCATCGTCTTCTGGTACCGCATGGATATCTTGATCTTCTCTAATGTTTTTAATATCTGCTGTTGGGATTTTGATGTCTGCTACTCTCCATTGGATACGAACTTCGTCATTATTTTTCTTTACTGTCATTGCCATTATGGAACACATCCTTTAATTATTTTTGTATTGCTATCATACACTATTTGGAAACCGTTTTCAAGCAATGTGAGATACTTTTTTATAAATGTGTCATACTAATTAAAAAGCGAACATACAGTCCGAAAATATGTTCGTGTTTATTAAGAAATTGTGATAAAATAAAACAACTAGAAAGGAGTATAGAGATGACAGGGAAAACACACTTATCATGCGGGTTTCTCATAGGAACACTCGCCATCAACTATTATCATCCCGATTTATTTACTTCTATCACTACTGTAGTCTTAGCAGGGGCTGGAAGCTTATTGCCTGACATTTGTCATGCACAAAGTAAAATCGGGCGTCGTTTTAAGTTTTTAAGCTTAATTGTTCGTCTTTTGTTCGGTCATCGAACATTTACACATTCAATTTTATTTACGCTACTTGTGGCGTTGCTGTTATCTACTATACATACACCTCCTGTATATATGACAGCAATTATCGGCGGTATGGTTTCTCATATCATTCTAGATATGTTGACGCCGAGAGGTGTTAAGTTATTATATCCATTTCCATTATCAGTTAAACTGCCGATGCAATTTAAAACTGGTGGAATGGTAGATTTATCACTGGCCACTGCATTTACTTTTGGCGGAACATATGTTATATTCCGCGAAGTCATCAATCAATGGTTCATGCACTGGTTTCATTTGAATATATAAAAGAATGAACGACAAGGTGTTGTCGACATGATTAAAGAAGATTTTAAGAACCTCTGCTTTTTTAAAGTGGGGGTTCAAGCTTGAAAAATTGATTTGTGATATAATTCAAGAATATTGAAGGGTTTATGTTGGCCAAATACATATTTAAAGGCAGAACCCTTGGTAATCGCGGAGAAACTTAAGGAGAGGTATCATGTTAGATAAGAATAAATTAGAGAAATTCAATCAGCAACATTTGTTAGAATTGGAGAAATTAATGAGTTCCAACGAAAAAGAAAATATTGCTTCTAAATTACAATCATTAGACTTATCTGCAATTTTAGATTTGTATGAATCACTTTATGTAGAACAATCTCAAAATAAAACTGAAGAAGTATCTGAAGCGACTGAAGTTAAATATAGAGTACGCAAAGATTATTCAACAGAAGAATTAAATAACTTTTATGCTCAAGGTATCGATGCGATTAAGAAGGGTGAATTTGCGGTTGTCTTAATGGCAGGCGGCCAAGGTACACGTCTTGGTTATGAAGGTCCGAAAGGTTCATTTGAAATTGAAGGTGTCAGCTTATTTGAACTACAAGCAAGACAGCTATTAAAATTAGCCGAAGAAACTGGACGTACAATTGACTGGTATATTATGACTAGCGATATCAATGATGAAGCAACGCAAGAATTCTTTGAACAACAAAACTATTTTGGCTATAACCCTGACTATATCCATTTCTTCAAACAAGATAATATTGTCGCTTTAAACGAAAAAGGCGAGATTGTCTTAACAGAAAATGCTGAAGTCATGGAAACGCCAAACGGAAATGGCGGCGTATTTAAAGCGTTAGATGCATACGGCTATCTTGATAAAATGGAAGAAGACGGTGTGAAGTTTATCTTTATGAACAATATTGATAATGTTTTAGCACGTGTATTGGATCCAGTTTTTGCAGGATTTACTGCAGAAGCTAATCGTGATATCAGCACAAAATCTATTGAACCAAAACAAGGTGAAAGTGTTGGACGTTTAGTCAATATTGACTGTAAAGATAGTGTATTAGAATACTCAGAACTTGGTGATTCAGATGTAAATGCATTCCATAACGCGAATATCGGTATTCATGCGTTCAAACTTGCATTTATCCAATCAGCAGTCAATCGTGAATTGCCATATCATTTAGCAATCAAACAATTGAATCAATTAGATGAAGACTTTAATGTAGTGAAAGCACCTGCATTGAAATTTGAACTGTTCTATTTTGATATCTTTAAATACGCAACTAGTTTTATTACACTGCAAGTTCCCAGAGAAGAAGAGTTTTCACCCTTAAAAAATCGTGAAGGCAAAGATAGTGTAGAAACTGCAACTCAAGATTTAAAACGCTTAAATCTTATTTAACTGTAAAGGTGGAGTCATAGTTGAAACAGACTTCAAATACACATAGTGAACGTGGTCTCAATCGTTTTAAAGATATTATTCCTTTATCATTTGGTGAAGAAATCGGTAATGCAGTCTCACATGGGGCAGCGGCTTTGATTACACTAATCGTATTGCCTTATGCGGCAGTCCATAGTTATATTCATGGCGGTACATTGGCATCAGTCAGTGTATCTATATATGTCATCAGTATCTTTTTAATGCTGATTTCATCAACGATTTATCATGTGATGCAAAATAACTCACCGCATAAATATATTATGCGTATTATCGATCACAGTATGATTTATATAGCAATATCTGGTACATATACACCAGTATCATTAGTCGTAGTCGGCGGATGGTTCGGCTGGATTATAATGGTGTTGCTATGGGGAATTACGATATGGGGCATTTTGTATAAAGCAATTGCTGAAAATGTAAATCCTAAACTCAGTTTGTTCATGTATTTAATTATGGGTTGGGTCGGTATTTTATATCTTCCGATTATTTGGAGAGAAGCCTCATGGCAATTTATGTTATTTATTTTGCTTGGCGGTATTGCTTATACGATTGGTGCATGGTTCTATGCACAAAAGAATCGTCCGTACTTTCATATGATCTGGCATATCTTTATTGTGATAGCATCGTTATGTCATTTCATCGGAATTTTATATTTTATGTAGGGGGAGAGGCTGAGGCTCTTGTTGAATAGAAGCCTTGACCTCTTTCTTATTTGAGAAAAAGAAAGAGGTGTCAAAGTGTGAAAATGGATTTGAAGTCAATCGGTGTAGTGACCGCATTGATTTTAATTATGTTTATGGCGGCTATCGAAACATCTATCATTTCTTTAGCATTGCCTACAATCAAAACAGATTTAAACGTGACGAGCTCGATTTCGCTTGTGTTCTCAATTTATTTTATTGCCTTAGTTATTGTGAATCCATTAGTCGGGGAGTTGCTTTCGCGTTTTAAACTTATACATGTAACGATTGGTGGACTATTATTATTCAGCGTTGGTAGTTTGATGTCTGGATTAAGCAGTACATTTACTTTATTAATTATCTCTCGCTTTATCCAAGGTTTAGGGTCAGGTGTCATGATGGTGCTCAGCCAAATTGTACCGAAACTTGCCTTTGAAATTCCGTTACGATATAAAATAATGGGGATTGTCGGCAGTGTATGGGGGATTTCAAGTATTATCGGTCCTTTACTTGGTGGTGCAATCTTAGAATTTGCGACATGGCATTGGTTATTCTTTATTAATATTCCGATTGCTGTGGTTGCTGGTGTGTTGGCATTTACGACCTTTATTTTTGATGAGGAACAAGTATCAAGTGGAGAAGCATTTGATCAAAAAGGTCTGTTCTTCTTCTATTTAGTTCTTATCTTTATATTAGGTGCGATTACAACACCGTTATCACTATGGTTGAAAGGTATCATGATTGTGATTGGTATCATATTTGCCTATAAACTTGTCAAAGTTGAGAAACAAGTATCGACACCGTTTTTACCTATTGAAGAATTTAATCGTCGCATCACTATTATTTTTATTACTGATTTTATATATGCGATGATCTTAATGGGCTATAACTTATACATGCCGATATACTTACAAGAAGAAATCGGATTATCGCCACTCCAAAGTGGATTTGTGGTTTTCCCGATTTCAGCAGCTTGGTTGTTGATTAACTTCAATTTACATCGTATTGAAGCAGGGTTAACAAGAAAAGCGTTGTATCTTGTTGCCTTCACTTCTTTACTGTTATGTAGTGTGATTGTCTTTGTTACACATGCAGCACCGATATTATTAGCCGCAACATTGATGTTAGCAGGCGCAAGTTTCGGTATTGTTTATACGAAGGACAGTGTG
Source organism: Staphylococcus sp. HMSC65H10 (assembly GCF_001839185.1). Lineage (NCBI taxonomy): Bacteria > Bacillati > Bacillota > Bacilli > Caryophanales > Staphylococcaceae > Staphylococcus > Staphylococcus sp. HMSC65H10. Next base: position 16,990 of record NZ_KV840361.1, read on the forward strand.
ATTGTGCAAGAGGAAACGTCACCGAGAGAGATGAAGCGGATGATGTCGTTTTATTCTCTTTCTAAAAACTTAGGTAATTCTATCGGTTCTACAATCATGGGCGGCATGTATGCCTTACCGTTTGTTGTAGGAGGCGCAAGAATTTTAAATAACGTCGTTTTGATTATCATCTTTATTATGATGCTATTCCTATTATGGATAGTCTTTTATCGAAATCAAACGCAAAACGACTAATTTGGTATCCCGCTGAAATGCGGGATATTTTTAATTAATAACTTAAATCATATTGTGTTATTATACGGGTGTATAAAGAAAGAGCGAAAGGAGTGAGGAAAACTTGAAATTCAATATATTCAATTTAATATCTACATTAATTGTGCTATTAGTGTTTGTGATTTCCGGTGCGATTTTCCTCACACTTTTAGGGTTTGTATTATTTGGTTTGAGTCGTTTGCTTATTTTTTGGCATCTAGGGTATTTCGGATATAACAAAGGTTTCTACCAAAACTTATTTTACTACGGCAGCTATATTGTATTAGGTTACTTCACAATGTTCTTAGTAGAATATCTGATGGATTATTTCAAAAAGAAATTACCGCATAGCCCATATTTTCATGGTGAAATCTTTCATTTGATTTCATACTCCGTTACAACGGTAATGTTCTATTTTGTAGTCCATATTCATTATGCATATATCAACATTGATTTTTGGGTCATTATGTTGATTATGGCGTTCTTTTACGTATGTAAGGAAGTCTTTTATCCTGATAGTGAAGACTTGAATAGAAATAAGTGACCTGCATGAGCAATTAGTTTGCTTTGCTAACTATTTTTAGTGCATTATATTATGGTAAGTTTATAAAGGAGTGTTTATATCTATGCCAGAGCAGGCTACTATTTCTAAGCAAAAAAGAAATTTGATTGTCACAGTTATGATTACGAGCGCATTCATTGCGATATTAAACCAAACGCTACTTAATACTGCACTGCCTGCTATCATGCGTAGTTTCAACATTGGAGAGAACACATCCCAATGGCTAGTAACTGGTTTTATGTTAGTTAACGGAGTCATGATTCCTTTAACTGCCTTCTTAATGGATAAAATCAAAACCAGACCGTTATATTTAGCATCAATGGGAATATTTTTAATTGGTACTATATTAGCGGCAATTGCACCGAACTTCGGTGTTTTAATGACTGCACGTGTCATCCAAGCTATGGGTGCAGGCATTATTATGCCGTTGATGCAATTCACTTTATTTACACTTTTCCCAAAAAATGAACGTGGCTTCGCAATGGGATTAGCTGGTCTCGTTATTTCCTTCGCACCAGCTATCGGACCTACAGTCTCAGGTTTGATTATTGATGTTTCAAGTTGGCGTACACCATTTATCGCAGTAGCTGTGATTGCGTTAATTGGATATATCTTCGGAGCAATCAGTATTAAAAGCTTCAATGAACCTAAAGATATTACATTAGATATGAAATCTGTGATTTATTCAACAATCGGATTCGGTGTAATGTTATTAGCATTCAGTAGTGCGGGTTCTTCAGGCTTTGACAGCTGGACGTTCTATGTACCATTTATTGCCAGCCTATTTGTCATTTGGGTGTTTGTGAAACGTCAATTAACAATCGAGAATCCAATCTTGAACTTGCGCGTCTTTAAAAACAAAACATTTACGCTATCAGCTATTTGTTCAATGATCGTAATGACATCAATGATTGGCCCAGCACTGTTGATTCCCATTTATGTACAAAATGCGATGGGCTTATCAGCTTTCTTATCAGGTATTGTGATATTACCTGGTGCAGTGGTCAACGGTGTGATGTCTATCTACACCGGTAAGTTCTACGATAAATACGGTGTTAGACCATTAGTGATTATCGGCTTTACCATGTTGACTATATTTACTGGAGTCTTAGCATTCTTAAAAGTAGATACACCATTCTGGTATCTTGTATTAATTTATGCGTTAAGAATGTTCTCAGTGTCATTACTTGCGATGCCGCTTAATACAGCGGGCGTCAATGCATTACCGAATAAAGATATTTCACACGGTACAGCAATTATGAACTTCGCTCGTATGATGGCTTCATCAATTGGTACAGCGATTATGGTTGCATTAATGACATTAGGTACAAGAACATTTGCGCCAAATCCAAATGAAGTGGCTTCTAAAGAATTATTCCATCGCGAAGCAATTGCGCGTGGTGTGGATTTATCATTTGGTGTAGTGACAGTTATTGTATTAATTGGCTTCATTATAGGTTTATTCATTAGAGATAGAATAAAAGGTGAAACTAAAAAGCAAATGAATGCACGTAAAATTTAAAACTGAATCAATCTTTAAACATAAAACCAGCAAAGCAATATATAGATTGTTTTGCTGGTTTTTTTAGGTTTTCTAGGAAAGGGGAAGTTCTTTGGATTATTCGTTACCACTTATACATTAAGTTTGTTAAAATAATAAGAGTAAACATTAATTTATATTTGGGGTGACGTACTTTGTTAACAGTTGAACAAGTCAACGAACTAGTGGGGAATCTGAAAGATCCAATTTTAGATGTACCATTTAAAGATACAGGTGGTATTGTGAATATCACGATTAAAGAAGAAATTGAACATGTCAGTGTCAAAATTGCGATGGCAAAATTAGGTGGAAAACCTCAATTAGACTTGCAAATGGCAATTGTTGAAACATTGAAAGAAAATGGAGCAAATACAGTTGGTATTCGTTTTGAAGAATTAGATTCTGAAACGGTTGCTAAGTTTACTGGCGATGATCCAGCAGAAGACCAACCGCAAACAATCGAAGGTCTGCTTTCAAAAGGTAATCCTGTTGAATTTATTGCGATTGCATCTGGTAAAGGCGGCGTAGGTAAATCTACAGTAGCAGTTAACCTTGCTGTGGCATTAGCACGTGAAGGTAAAAAAGTCGGTTTAATCGATGCTGACATTTATGGTTTCAGTGTTCCTGATATGATGGGCATTGATAATAAACCAGGCATTGAAGGTAAATCAGTAAAACCAGTTGAACGTCATGGTGTAAAAGTAATGTCTATGGCATTCTTCGTTGAAGAGAATGCACCTGTAATTTGGCGTGGGCCAATGCTAGGTAAAATGTTGACGAACTTCTTTACAGACGTAAAATGGGGAGATCTTGATTACTTACTTTTAGATTTACCTCCAGGTACAGGAGATGTGGCATTGGATGTACATACAATGTTGCCATCAAGTAAAGAAATTATCGTAACAACACCTCATCCAACTGCAGCATTTGTAGCAGCACGTGCTGGAGCAATGGCAAAACATACAGAACATTCTATTTTAGGTGTTATTGAAAACATGTCTTATTTCGAAAGTAAGGAAACTGGAAATAAAGAATATATCTTTGGTAAAGATGGCGGTAAAAAACTAGCAGATGAACTTAATGCTGACTTATTAGGTCAATTACCATTAGCACAACCTACATGGGATCCTAAAGATTTTTCACCTTCTATTTATCAACCGGATGATCAACTTGGTGAAATATATCAACAAATCGCGCAAAAAGTTATCACTAAAACAATGAAAAAATAAGAAGTCTAAATAAAACGCAGGTTTTTTCAAAAAATCTGCGTTTTTCTCTTGCGTTTTTCTGAAATCCTGTTAGAATATATTTTTGTGAGCGAGAAAAACAAGTTAAATAAACACTTAAAAAACCTGAAAAAAGTTATTGACTTAACACTTTGAAGGTGCTAAGATAATAAAGTCGCTAAAAAACGACGAGTTATCAAGAGTGTAAAACTTACTCTTGCGGAAATGAAGAAAACATTTTAAAATTGTAAAAGTAATGTTAATTAAGTGTTGACTTCGAAAACACGAAGTGCTACAATAAATAACGTTACTGAAAAAATGAACATTGAAAACTGAATGACAATA
>NZ_KV840362.1:0-6086 GCF_001839185.1 Staphylococcus sp. HMSC65H10
GGTTATCTCATCAACCGAATTTATTATAGAGCCAAAATTTTTTGGTTTTTTACCAAGATAAAAACCGAAAGCTACGATAATCATTGCTTCCGGTTTATCAAAATTATGATTTTTTATCTGAATCTTGCGCTTGTGTATCTTCAGTTGACTGTACGTCATCTTCTTTTGTTTCTTGCGTTGTCGGTGATTTACCTTGGTTGAATGAACGACGCTCTTCAAAGTTCATGCGTCGTTGATTCACAGCACTCGGACGATTTTTACGTGCTTCTTTCGCACGACGTTTTCTTTCTTTTTTCTCACGTTTACGTGCTGCTTTCTCTTCAGCTGTTTCACCTTTACGCGGTTCAACATCACGATATTTTACTTCTTCAGGCTCATCAGAAGGTTCTTGCATACGCGCTTGTTCACGCTCATATGCATCTTGCTCTTGTTGTTCTCTGACTTCTTCTTCTGATTTTTGTTTATATTTCGCCTGACGTGATAAGAATTCAGGTTCACTTTCATCTTCACGTCTTGTGATTGGTTCTTCAGATTGTACAGGTTCTTCTGTATCTTCTGTTTGATGTGTCTCTTGTACTCTGTCTTTTTTCGGTACATATGGTTTCACATCATCTTCTTCGTCATCATACTCATCACGTTTTTCATAAGAAGGTTCATAACGTGGTGTTCTCTCGTCTTCTGGATAGCCATGTGGACGTCTTACAGGTTCACGGTCATATCTATCATAATCATCATAACCGCCCTCATATGGTACATAACCACCGCCATAACGTGGTACAGTTTCTATTCTATCTTTACGCGCAAACATCATAATTGCGACGATGAAGAATAGTACTGGTATAACGATTGTTGCGAGTAGTAACACTAAAGGCAATGTAATGATAGATGCAACTAAGAAGAGAATTCCAGATAACACTCGGATATTCATAGAAATGAGTGCTAAGAATGAAATTAATAAACAGACAATTAAATAAACAATGACGGCCCAAATACCGTTTTGAAGCCAAATCACAAATTGTGTTGTATTTAAACTGTTATTTGCGAGCACTTGTTGTGCTAAATCATTATTGTTGATTGACTGTTCAAGATTTTGAATTGATGTATTGTTGCTGAATGACACAAGCGCAATAAACATAGTAATTACTGTTAATAACAATAATCCAATCCAGTTCAGCCAACCTAAGACTTTTTCTGCCACTCTGCTGACTGGACGTTTTATTTGTGTATATTGTGGTTCTTCAGACATCATTAACACTCCCTACTCTACTTACTAATCAAAATATTATTGTAATGACATTTTGAAATTCAAAAAATGCTCATTATAATCATTTAAAATATCTTTACCCAAATCTTTATAGACTTCAAGCCTACTTTGTGTTTCTTTTGAAGGATAAAACCTTTGATCATTTTTAATTTCTTTTGGTAAACGCTTTTTAGCCGCTTCATTCGGCGTCGCATAACCGACCCATTCAGTATTTTGCTTACTATTTTTTGGGTCTAACAAGAAATTAATAAACTGATACGCACCTGCTTGGTTTTGTGCTGTTTTTGGGATTACCATCGTATCGAACCACAAGTTAGAGCCTTCTTTTGGGACGACATAGTCAAATTCAGGATTCTCTTGTACAATCGGTGCTGCAGTACCGCTCCATACGACTACGATATTCGCTTCGTGTTGTTCTAACATCATCGTTACTTCATCACCGACAATCCCTTTGACTTGAGGGGCTAAATGCGCTAAATCCGCTTCCGCTTCATCTAAACGTTTCGGATTCGTTTCATTTAAGCTGTAGCCGAGTTTATTCAAACTTAAGCCCATCACTTCCCTCGCACCATCCACTAATATGATATCATTTTTAAACTTCGGATTATATAAACTTCTCCAACTTGAAAAATCATCATGTGGATAGGCGTCTTTATTATAAAGTATACCCACTGTACCGAAGAAGTAAGGTATAGAATAACGATTATGTTTATCATAATCCATATTCATGTAATTTTTATCTAAATATTTCATGTTTGGCAGCTTACTATGATCTAGAGGAACTAATAAATCATCCTTTTTCATCTTTTGAACCGTATATTCACTTGGAAATGCGACATCATAATGCGTACCGCCATTACGAATTTTTGCTTCCATCGCTTCGTTTGAATCAAACGTTTCATAAATCACTTGAATGCCAGTTTCTTTCTCAAACTTATCGATTAACTCTGGGTCGATATATTCTCCCCAGTTATACACATAAAGTTTCTTGCCTGATGCTTGATGTGCTTCACTGCCATACCATTTACTGATCCCTAAACAAATGACTCCTATCACCAGTGCACCGATAATCAATTGTAAAAATCGCTTCATCGCAGTACACCTCGTTTCAAGGACAAGCGGCGTTTTGTATAATGCTGAATCATATAGTATCCGATAATACCAATGATGATAACGCCAAAGATTAACGTTGAAATCGCATTGATTTCCATACTAATACCTTTACGTGCCATCGCATAAATTTCTACTGATAACACACTAAAACCGTTACCTGTCACAAAGAAGCTGACAGTAAAGTCGTCTAATGAGTAAGTCAATGCCATAAAGAAACCAGCCATAATCGCAGGCATCAAATTCGGAATCATGACACGATTTAAAATCTGCCATTCTGTTGCGCCTAAATCTCTCGCAGCCACAAACATATTTTGATTCATATCATAAAGTTGCGGCAACACAATAATGACTACAATCGGAATACAAAACGCAATATGCGAAATTAATACCGTCCAAAAACCGAGCCCCATTCCTGTAAAATGACCGATAGCAGTAAACATAATTAAGAATGACGCTCCGATTACGACATCAGAAGAGACCAATAACACATTATTTAACGTCATAAATGTCAATTTCAAACGTTTCTGACGTAAATGATACAGCGCAATAGCACCAAACGTACCAATTACAGTAGACACGGCTGCAGCTAATAATGCCACCGCAATCGTATTGAATAAGATAGCCATTAAACGATCATCTTGAAATAAACTTTGATAATGTTCTAACGTGAAGCCTTCAAAATGAATCATATTACCGCCTGAATTAAAGGAATATACCATTAAGAAGATAATCGGTACATATAAGCCGATGACTAATAACCAAAGATAGACTTTGCCATACCATGTCATGATCTGCGTCCTCCTTCGTTGCCTGATTTCGTGATGACTAACACGAACGCCATAAATAAGATTAAAACAATCGCAATGGTTGAACCCATGCCGTAGTTTTGAATCACTAAGAATTGTTCTTCAATAGATGTCCCGATATTAATCACTTTGTTACCCGCGATTAAACGCGTAATCATGAACAGTGACAAAGATGGAATAAACGTGACTTGAATTCCAGAGAGTACGCCTTCTTTCGTCAAAGGTAAAATGACTTTTAAAAACGTCGTCCAACGATTGGCACCGAGGTCTGTAGACGCTTGAATTAAATTCTCAGGAATCGTCTTCATGCTATTGAAAATCGGTAAAATCATAAATGGGATATAAATATAACTCGCAACGATAATAAACGCAGACGCAGTAAATAATAGTTCCATATGAGGAAGATGCATCACATTTAATATTTGATTGATAATACCATCATGACTCAAAATCCCGATAAATGCATACGTCTTGAGAAGTAAATTAATCCACGTCGGAATAATTAATATTAAAATCCACATGTTTTGATGTACAGATTGACGAATAAAATAGGCTGCTGGATAACTGATAATCAATGTGACGAGCGTAATGATGGCCGCATATAGAATAGAAATCCCCATCATTTTGACATAACGCATACTTAAAATCTGTTGATAGTTCGTCAAACTGAAATGGCCTTGATTATCTAAAAATGAGAAATATACTAATAAAATTACTGGAATGATAATAAAACCTACCATCCAAATCATATAAGGAACCATTAAGTATTTATTTAATTTTGTCATCGTTTAGTCCTCATAACTTTCAATACGTTTATCAAATTCCGCTTCTGTTTCACCTGGCACCATGATATGAATCGCATCTGGTTCAAAATACAAACCGACTGTATCTCCAACCTTCGCTTTCTTTGTCGTTTGAATCATCCATTCATAACCTTCTTGGTCCTGACATGTGACTTCATAATGCACACCTCTAAACAAGGTAGACTTCACAACTGCTTTAAATAAACCTTGAGTTTGATTTGTAATTAAAATATCTTCAGGACGAATGACTGCTTCGATTTTAGTCCCTTCAGGAATTCCCATATCCACACATTCAATTTCTTTATCATAAATATTTACTAAACGATCTCGCACCATCGTACCTTCTATAATATTAGATTCACCGATAAAGTCAGCCACAAAGCGATTGACCGGTTCATCATAAATATTAATCGGTGTATCAAATTGTTGGATTTTACCTGCTTTGATAACCGCAATATAATCACTTAAGGCTAGTGCTTCTTCTTGATCATGTGTGACAAAGATAAATGTGATGCCTAAACGTTTTTGAAGTGCACGTAACTCATACTGCATTTCTGTACGCAACTTTAAATCTAAGGCAGATAGAGATTCATCTAACAATAAGATCTTAGGTTCATTCACAATGGCACGCGCAATCGCCACACGTTGTTTTTGTCCACCACTCATTTCATCAATCGTACGTTGCTCATAACCTTCTAATTTTACGAGCTTCAACGCTTCAGCCACTTTCGCTTTAATCGCTTTGTTTGATAGTTTTTTCAATTTCAAACCAAAAGCAATGTTTTCATACACATTTAAATGTGGGAATAACGCATAATCTTGGAAGACTGTGTTTACTTGACGTTTATTAGCTGGAATTCCATTGATATTACGGTTTCCGTATAATACGTCTCCTGAATCTGCTTGTTCAAAACCTGCAATAATTTTTAAAATGGTTGTTTTACCACATCCCGAAGGACCTAGTAAGGTATAAAATTTTCCTTCTTCGAAATCAATAGAGATATCGTCTAAGATGGTTTTGCCATCGTATTGTTTACTCACTCCTAATAACGATAATAGCGACATATGTTCTTTCCTCCTATAAGTACGATGCAGTAACCACCATCATGGCTTTCGTTTCTGTATCAGTTTGATTAGACAACTGATGTTTATCATGTGCTTTAAAATAAAGCGCATCTCCTGCTTTGGCATGATAGACATGTTCTCCAAGTGTTAAAGTCAGTTCTCCTTCTAAACAATATATGAATGTATCTGAATCAGAAGGTTTAAAATTTTTATATGCAGTATGCGGATGTAATTGAATAAATAACGGTTCCATTTCAAATTCATTCGAACGGGCAATCGGCCACGTTAAAATATAACCTTCATCATATTCGTCATAGACCGTTTGTTCATCCTTTGGATACAACACCTTCTCAACTTCTTTTTCTTTAAAAAAAGTCTCTGGTGATGTTCCGAGCACTTCTAATAATTGTAGAAAGGTTTCCATACTTGGTGAGGATTGTCCGCTTTCTATTTGTGAAATATAGCCTTTAGATAAATCTGTCCGCTCTGCTAATTCTTCTTGTGTCAGCTGTTTGATTTTACGTAAATTACGTAATTTCAATCCAATATTCATGAATGACCTCACTCTCTTGCTTAAAAAATGACATAAAAAAAGCACAGTTCTGTTTAGTATTAGTAAACTTTAAGTTTAACGCTTACTAAAAATAACAGAACTGCACCTGATTTACAATATAATTTTAATCATTTGCACTAAATTTTTTAGTTTCAGTTTCGTTTTTGATACGTTTGATCGCACGATAGCTATTATAGCCGCTGCCTTTTTCAAAATCATCTAAGATATTCTTCTCATCTGCTTTACCTGGAACGACCTTTTTAAAGTTGCGATAAGCATTCATAAAGTCATCTCTGTCGACTTGACGTTCATAATAATCTTCAACACGATTAAAGAAATGAATCACATCTATCATTTCTTCTTGAGACCAATCGACATCAATAGGATATTGATATTCCATATATATTCCTCCTATCTATTTGATTTCAGCCATATTATAACATGTATGATAAAAAAAGGCTCTATAATAAATTCGGTTGATG
>NZ_KV840363.1:0-44359 GCF_001839185.1 Staphylococcus sp. HMSC65H10
TAACCAAAGCAGATAAATCAGAACTTGAAAAAGTAATCGAAACTGCTGAAGGATTAGACTTGAATGTAACTGATAAAGAAGACAAAGCAGTAAAAGACGCATTAGATACAGCAGTGACTGTTGAAGCAGATCAAAATGCGACTCAAGAATCTGTGGACAAAGCACAATCTGATTTAGAAAAAGCACTTGAAACTAAAGCGGCTCAAGATAAAGCAGATGCAATTGCGAAAGCCAAAGCAGACGCTTTAGCTGAACTTGAAAAAGCATTAGATAAAACTGAAACAATTGATAAATCTAAATACACTCCAGAATCTGTTGACAAATTAGATCAAGCAGTTGTAGATGGAAAAGTCATTATTGAAAAAGCAGATAATGTTTCTGTTCAAGATATTAAAGAAGCAACTAAAGCTGTTGAAACTGCATTGAATGGTCTAGAAAAAGTTAAAGCTCCTGCGAAAGAAACAGGAAAAACAACTGAATCTACACCAAATACAGCTAAATCTGATACAAAATCTGATGTGAAAGCACAAGATAAACAAACATCTAAAGCTACAAAAGGTACAAAAGCTGAAAAAGCTGGAGCAACTAAAGCTAAAGCTGAAAATGCAGGCAAAAATAAAGCGAAAGCATTACCAGAAACAGGTCAAGATGTTTCATCTATCGACCCACAATATGCTTCATTAATGTTTGCGATTGGTGGTTTAATGATGTTCTTCAGAAAACGTAAAAATGAAGACAAAGATAACACTGAAAAATAATCCGTTCTTTCAAAAGAATGATTAAGTAAGTGTGCACCTCTGCGATCGATTTGATATCGAAAGCAGGGGTGCTTTTGTGTTTTTATTGGAATTTTAAGGTAGAGATTTATCTTATTTATTTCAGTGAAATTTGCGCTATAAATCAAAAAATTCGAAAATATCATACCGTTACGGTTAGTGAGCCTCTTTAATTTATGCTATGATGTTATTGTTAGAAATAATACGAAATTAAGGGGTTATTAAGTTGAATAATCACTATAAATCAGGACAACACGTAAAAGTTAAAGTGACTGGTATTCAACCTTATGGCGCATTTGTAGAAACCCCTGACAACACGGAAGGACTCATTCATATATCAGAAATCATGAATGATTATGTCCATAATTTAAATCGGTTCTTATCTGAAGGACAAATTGTCAAAGCCAAGATACTGTCTATAGATGAAGAAGGTAAACTCAATTTGTCATTAAAAGATAATGACTACTTTAAAAATTATGAACGTAAGAAAGAGAAAAAATCTGTTTTGGATGAGATCAAAGAAAACGAAAAATACGGGTTTCAAACATTAGAAGAACGTTTACCGGTTTGGATTGCGCAGTCTAAGAGAATGATTAGAGAAAATAAACTCTAATCTCAAATGAAGGTCAATATACGACATGATAAGCATGTGGTATATTGGCCTTTTATTTATTTTGTCTTCAAAATGATTTGAGCGATTCTTTTTTAATTTATTTATCGGTGCTTTAAAATGAATGCACAAAGATAAATTAGGAGGCACGTATAAATGGATAAGAAATATGAACCATTGTTTGAATCATATACTCTGCCAAATGGAGTAGAGATTAGAAATCGTTTTGTGCTTGCACCATTGACACATGTATCATCCAATGAAGATGGTACCATCTCAGAAGATGAGCTGAAACATATGGAGTTACGTTCTAAAGATGTAGGAATCAGTGTCAGTGCTGCGAGTAATGTGACAGACATTGGTAAAGGTTTCCCAGGTCAGCCTTCAGTGGCGCATGACTCAGATATTGAAGGATTAAAACAATTAGCTGAAGTCATGAAGAAAAATGGCGCAAAAGCACTTGTACAAATTCATCATGCTGGTGCGCAATCTCTACCTAACTTAACACCAGAAGGAGATGTCGTAGCGCCAAGTCCAATTTCATTGAAGAGTTTCGGCCAACAAGAAGAACATCATGCGTGTGAAATCACACCTGATGAAATAGAAGAAACAATCAAAGCATTCGGTGAAGCGACACGCCGTGTTATTGAAGCAGGTTTTGATGGTGTAGAAATTCATGGTGCGAACCATTATTTAATTCACCAATTCGTTTCACGCCACTACAATCGTCGTCAAGATGAGTGGAGCAAGCCTTATAAATATCCGCTTGCTGTGGTAGATGAAGTGCTGAACACAGTTCGTAAATTCGCAGATAAAGACTTTATTGTCGGCTACCGCTTCTCACCAGAAGATCCAGAAGAAGACGGCATTAAAATGGAACAAACTAAAGAATTATTAGGTTACTTATCTAGCAAACCACTAGATTATCTTCATGCTTCACTGATGGACATCCACTCTAAAACTAGAGAGGGCAAATATGAAGGTAAAACGCGTATTGAGCTCATTCGTGACTGGATTGACGATAAAATCCCATTAGTAGGTATCGGTTCAATCTTTAACGCTGATGAGGCCCTAGACGCTTTAAATACAGGTGTACAATTCATTGCGCTAGGTCGAGAAATCTTGTTAGATGCTGAATTCATTGAGAAGATTAAAGAAGGACGTACAGAAGATATTATTTCTTACTTTGATCCGTCTCGTGAAGATAATCATAATTTACCGCCAAACTTATGGAAACAATTTGATAATGGTTTCTATCCATTACCAGAAAAAGGTGAACATTAATTCATTGGTAAGTGAAATGAAATCATATTATATGAAAGTTTAAGATTTATATATAAGACTGCACGTATTAATCGTGTGGTCTTTTTTAATTTTTGTGTAGAATCTTCTTTTTCCTGTCGTGACAGTCTTGCGCAATCACACTATTTTAAATTTTCGTAATTTTAAGCATTTTTCCTTTTACATCATAGGAGTTTTATGTAATTATTAGAAATGTAAGGGCTTTCTTATACCATTTTTAATATTAAACAAAGGGGGATTAAAAATGATTCCGTACAAACATGAACCATTTACAGATTTCCAAAAAGCAGAGAACAGAGAGGCTTATGAAAAAGCGCTCAAAAAAGTCGAAGAAGACTTAGGTAAAGAGTATCCGCTCATTATTAATGGTGAACGTATCTATACAGACGATAAAGTAAGATCATTCAACCCGTCGAATAGAGAAGAGACAATCGGTTATGTCTCTAAGGCGAATAAAGAATTAGCGGAAAAAGCATTAGAAGCGGCGAAAGAAGCATTTAAAACATGGCGTACTGTAGCTCCTGAAGTTAGGGCAGATATTTTATTCAGAGCTGCTGCGATTACACGTCGTCGTAAACACGAATTTTCAGCATTGCTTACAAAAGAAGGCGGTAAGCCATGGAAAGAAGCAGATGCTGATACTGCAGAAGCGATTGACTTCATGGAATACTATGGACGTCAAATGTTAGAACTGAAAGACGGTAAACCTGTCAACTCTCGTCCAGGAGAATACAACCAATTTGATTATTTACCAATCGGGGTTTCTGTCGTTATCTCTCCTTGGAACTTTGCGTATGCGATTATGGCAGGTACAACAGTAGCACCTGTAGTAACAGGTAATACGGTATTATTAAAACCATCATCAAACACACCGGTTATTTCATACAAATTTATGGAAGTATTAGAAGAAGCAGGACTTCCAAAAGGGGTAGTAAACTGGATTCCTGGCGATTCTAGTGATATCGGTGACTTCTTAGTAGAAAATAAAGATGTCGGTTTAATTTCATTCACAGGTTCTAAAAATGTCGGTACAAGCATTATGCAGAAAGCATCTAAAATCCAAGAAGGTCAAAACCACTTGAAACGTGTTATTGCAGAAATGGGCGGTAAAGACACAATTGTGGTTGATAGTGAAGCGGATTTAGATGTTGCGACTGATGCGATTGTTTACTCAGCATTCGGTTTCTCTGGACAAAAATGTTCAGCTTGTTCACGTGTTATCGCAGTAGAAGATATTTACGATGACTTATTAGAACGTGTTCAAAAAGCAACTGAAGCTTTAACAGTCGGTGATGCTTCAGACTACAATAACTTTATGGGCCCTGTTATTGATGAGAAAGCATTGAAGAAAATTAAAAGTTACTTGAAAGTCGGCGAAGATGAAGGTCGTTTAGTAACTGGCGGTAAAGTAGACGATGAAGTCGGAAACTTTGTATATCCGACAGTATTTGCGGACTTAGCTTATGACAGCCGTGTGATGCAAGAAGAAATCTTCGGACCTGTTGTTGGTTTCAGTAAAGCGAAAGACTTCGATCAAGCGATTGAATATGCGAACGCAACTGAATACGGTTTAACAGGTGCAGTTATTTCTAATAACCGCTTCAAACTCGAACAAGCACGTCGCGACTTCATGGTCGGCAACCTTTACTTCAACCGTGGTTGTACAGGTGCAGTTGTCGGTTACCAACCATTCGGCGGCTTCAAAATGTCAGGTACAGACTCTAAAGCAGGTGGCCCAGACTATCTAGTGCTTCACCTACAAGGTCGTACAGTATCTGAACACCTATAAAATATAACAATATAAACAACTTGAAAGAAGATTGAAGTAAGCAACACAAATCACATTATAGCTCTAGTCGCATTATGCGGTATCTATAATGTGATTTTTTTCAAAAATATTTTAAAGTGTGGAAACTATACAATGGAGTGACATTCTATAAGAAAAATAAAAACAAAGGGATATAGAGGAGGAATCATTTATGACAAGAACAGAAGATATTATCAAAAAAACAGAACACTATGGGGCGCGCAACTATACGCCACTTCCAATTGTCATTTCTGAGGCAGACGGTATTTGGGTAACAGATCCTGAAGGCAATAAATACATGGACATGTTAGCGGCTTATTCAGCAGTTAACCAAGGCCACCGTCATCCTAAAATTATTCAAGCACTAAAAGATCAAGCGGATAAAGTGACACTCGTTTCTCGTGCGTTCAACAGTGATAATTTAGGGGACTGGTACGAGAAAGTCAGTGAATTAACAGGCAAAGAAAAAATCTTACCAATGAATACAGGTGCAGAAGCAGTTGAAACAGCGGTTAAAGCTGCACGTCGTTGGTCTTATGAAGTTAAAGGTATTGATCCAGATAAAGCTGAGATTATCGCGTTTAACGGCAACTTCCATGGACGTACGATGGCGCCGGTATCATTGTCTTCTGAAGCGGAGTATCAACGCGGTTATGGTCCTTTACTAGAGGGATTCAAAAAAGTAGATTTCGGAGATGTCGATGCATTAAAAGCAGCTATTAACGAAAATACAGCTGCGATTTTAGTAGAGCCGATTCAGGGTGAAGCGGGTATTAATGTACCACCTGAAGGTTATATGAAAGCGATTCGTGAACTTGCGGATGAGCACAATGTCTTATTTATCGCAGATGAAATCCAATCTGGCTTAGGTCGTTCAGGTAAAATGTTTGCGACAGACTGGGACGATGTAAAACCAGATGTGTATATTTTAGGTAAAGCACTTGGCGGTGGGGTACTGCCAATTTCAGCTGTAGCAGCTGATCATGAAGTGTTAGATGTCTTCACACCAGGTTCACATGGTTCTACATTCGGTGGTAATCCATTAGCTGCAGCAGTTTCTATTGCGGCATTAGATGTGTTGGTAGATGAAAAGCTCGCAGAACGTTCAAGAGAACTCGGTGATTACTTCCAAGAAGAATTAAGAAAGATTGATCACCCAGCTATTAAAGAGGTACGTGGTCGTGGTTTATTCATCGGTTTAGAACTGAAAGAGAATGCGAGACCATATGCTGAAGCATTAAAAGAACAAGGATTATTGTGCAAAGAAACACACGAAACGGTGATTCGATTTGCGCCGCCATTGATTATTTCTAAGGAAGAAATTGATGACGCATTAGAGAGAATTAAGAAGGTTTTCAGCTGAGTTCAAAAAGTTGTAACAAAAGGAATGAAAACCCTTTAAAAAGGTAGCGCTTATGTTACAATACAAATGAAAGCGAAATCATTGTTAGGAAAAAGAGGCGAGAAGGATTATGACTGAGAACAATAATTTAGTGGCATCGACACAACAAATTATCAAAGAAGCTTTGCATAAATTAGGTTTTGATGACGGTATGTATGATTTAGTGAAAGAACCTTTAAGATTTTTAGAAGTTCGTATTCCAGTAAGAATGGATGACGGTACTGTTAAAACTTTCACTGGCTATCGTGCACAACATAATGATGCAGTCGGACCTACTAAAGGTGGCGTTCGTTTCCATCCGAACGTTAACGTAGATGAAGTAAAAGCATTATCAATGTGGATGACAATGAAGTGCGGTATTGTCGACTTACCATACGGCGGCGGTAAAGGCGGTATCATCTGTGACCCACGTGAAATGAGTATTCATGAAGTAGAACGATTATCTCGTGGTTATGTACGTGCAATTTCACAAATTGTTGGACCTTCTAAAGATATTCCAGCACCAGACGTAATGACAAACTCACAAATCATGGCTTGGATGATGGATGAGTATAGTGCATTAGATAAATTCAACTCACCTGGATTTATCACTGGTAAACCGATTGTGCTTGGCGGTTCTGAAGGACGCGACCGTTCAACAGCATTAGGGGTAGTTATTGCGATTGAACAAGCGGCTAAAATTAAAAACCTTGATTTAAATGGAGCAAGAATTGTCATTCAAGGTTTCGGTAACGCAGGCAGCTTCTTAGCGAAGTTCTTATTTGATAAAGGCGCTAAGATTGTCGGTATCTCAGATGCATACGGTGCATTATCTGATCCAGAAGGTTTAGATATCGATTACCTATTAGACCGTAGAGACAGCTTTGGTACAGTAACAAACTTATTTGAAGAAACAATTTCTAACAAAGAACTCTTTGAATTAGATTGCGACATCTTAATTCCAGCTGCAATTGAAAACCAAATTACAAAAGATAACGCACCAAACATCAAAGCGGATATCCTAGTAGAAGCAGCAAACGGACCTACAACTTTAGAAGCAACACGTATCTTACACGAACGCGGTATCTTATTAGTACCAGACGTACTTGCGAGTGCCGGCGGTGTAACTGTGTCTTACTTCGAGTGGGTTCAAAATAACCAAGGTTACTACTGGACAGAAGATGAAGTAAACGAAAAAATGCGTGATAAATTAATCACAGCATTCAATGATATTTATGAATTAGCACAAAACCGTAAAATTGACATGCGTTTAGCAGCATACATTATCGGTATTAAACGTACTGCAGAAGCAGCACGCTATCGTGGTTGGGCTTAAATTTATAGCTCATACCGAAATTAAGACCTTATCAGTGAAAACTGGTAGGGTCTTTTTTTACTTTTAGTTTTATAAATCATAACGAATAAAAAAACCATTACCTGATAGCGCTCGGGTAATGGTTTTTCGTATTATAATAAAGCTTTTGCGACTTCAATTTGATGACGTACGGATTCTTGTCCTGTTGAACCGTAACTTTTTCTACGTTTCAAACAATTTTCAGGTTTTAAATAACTATAGATCGTTTCATCAATAGTAGGTGAGAATTCTTGATATTTTTCAAGTGGCACATCGAGTAAATAACAATCGTGTTGAATACACCAATAAACAATTTGTCCTACAATCGCATGTGCTTCTCGGAATGGAATATCTTTTTCCACTAAATAATCTGCAAGTTCTGTTGCGTTTGAGAAGTCTTTGTGTACGGTTTCGTTTAAACGGTCTGTATTCACAGTCAATGTAGCGAGCATCCCTTCAAAGATACGTAATGAGCCTGTGACTGTATGCACCGCATCGAATAAACCTTCTTTATCTTCTTGCATATCTTTATTGTAAGCTAATGGTAAACCTTTTAATGTCATCAGCATGCTGACTAAATGGCCAGTAGTACGGCCAGTTTTACCACGAATCAATTCTGCCATATCTGGATTCTTTTTCTGCGGCATGATAGATGAACCTGTTGAAAATGCATCAGATAAAGTGATGAATTTTGCTTCATCTGTTGACCAGAAAATAATTTCTTCAGAGAAACGTGATAAATGAATCATGACAAGCGAAATCGCATTGAGTGTTTCGACAATATAATCACGGTCACTTACAGCGTCTAAACTATTTTCATAAAGTGATGCGAAATCTAAAAGTTCTTGTGTTTTCTGACGATCAATCGGATGTGTTGTACCGCTTAAAGCAGCAGCACCTAATGGATTGATATCGATACGTTTTAAAGCATCGTTAAAGCGGGCTTTATCACGTTCAAGCATCCAGAAATAAGTCATGACATGATGTGCAAAAGAAATTGGCTGTGCACGTTGTAAGTGCGTATAACCTGGCATAATCGTATCGACGTGTTTATCTGCAAGTGAAACAATCGTCTCTTGTAAAGAATGAATCAATTCAATGATTTCTTTGACTGCTTTCTTTGTATAGAGATGCATGTCTGTTGCGACTTGATCATTACGGCTGCGGCCAGTGTGCAACTTACCGCCGACAGGGCCGATACGTTCGATTAATTCATGTTCGATGTTTAAGTGAATATCTTCTAAAGCTTCTGTAAATTCAACTTTACCATCGTGGTAATCTTGTTGGATGTCCTGGAGTCCCTTAATAATGGTGTCGCTTTCTTCAGAAGTAAGGATGCCTTGTTGTGCAAGCATCGTCGCATGTGCAATACTTCCTTGAATATCTTCATCTATTAATAGGTGGTCAAAGTGAATAGAAGCATTAAAAGCATCTACCCACGCTTCAGGTTCTGCTTGGAAGCGACCGCCCCAGGCTTTTTTACTCATGTGAATAACCTCCATGCAACATAGAATTGACTTCAGTCGGCAAGCCGTAAATTTCAATGAATCCTACTGCTGCTTCTTGGTTGAAGGCATCTTCTTTTGTATATGTCGCAAGTTCTTTGTTGTATAGAGAATATGGAGATTTTCTGCCATTTACAACCGCATTACCTTTAAATAATTTCACACGTACTTCACCGCTGACATGTTCTTGAGTTGAATTAATAAATGCTTTTAATGAATCAGTTAAAGGTGAGAACCATAAACCATTGTAGGTTTGTTCTGCGAATTGTTTTTCAATCACAGGTTTGAAGTGTGCCACATCTTTTGTCAATGTGATAGTTTCTAAAGCTTTATGTGCTTTCAGAATGACTTCAGCGCCTGGTGTTTCGTAGACTTCACGTGATTTAATACCGACTAATCTGTTTTCAACATGGTCAATACGGCCGATACCATGTTTGCCTGCTAAGTCGTTTAAATAAAGAATTAAATCATCTAATGGATATGCTTTTCCATCGACTTCTACTGGAATTCCTTTTTCAAACTTCAAAACGATTTCATCAGGTGTATCTGGTGTATCTTCGATTTCTCGAGTTAAATCAAATGCATCTGCAGGCGGTGCTGCGTAAGGATCTTCTAAAATACCACATTCGTTGGCACGGCCCCATAAGTTTTGGTCGATAGAGTAAGGAGAGTCATGGTTGATTGGTACTGGAATGTTATTTTTGATTGCGTAATCAATTTCTTCCTCACGACTCCAACCCCATGAACGTACCGGTGCAAATACTTTCAATTTAGGGTTCAACGCTTTGATGGCTACTTCAAAACGTACTTGGTCGTTACCTTTACCAGTACAGCCATGTGCAATACCTACTGCATCTGTTTTTTCAGCAATTTCAACTAATTTTTTAGAGATTAATGGGCGAGATAATGCTGAAACAACTGGGTATGTGTTTTCATACATTAAATTACCTTTAATTGCATAAGCAACATAGTCATCGCTGAATTCTTTAGTCGCATCAATGATATAGCATTCTACTGCGCCCATATCTAATGCTTTTTGATAAACTTGATCTAAATCTTTTCCTTCGCCGACGTCTAAACAACAAGCAACTACATCGTAACCTTTATCGATCAGCCACTTTACTGCCACACTAGTATCTAATCCGCCTGAATAGGCTAATACGATTTTATCCTTCATAATCTTTACACCTCGTTAGAATAGTTTGAATTTTTTAACATGTTATTATCATAGCAGATTGAAGATGAGAAATAAACCATTATTTTACATAAATATACAAAAAGATGAAATCTCACTCATTTATACCCTATGACAGCAAGGCCTGTTCTAAATGTATGCAAAATTCATAAAAACTATAGAATGTACAACACTTTATTTCCTAGAAAAATAGTAAAAAATGACGATTTTTTCACAATTAAGACGAGTCCTTCAATTTCATAGACAGTTTTATTGATTGTATTATCAGAAATTTAGTAAAATATGAGTGAAATCAAAAAGCAGGAGGCAGTTCAAATGACACATATTGAGCTAGACTATAGTAAAGCTTTAAAATTCGTTGACGAACACGAATTAACACAACAACAAGAAATCGTAAAAACAATTCATCGTGTTATTCACGAAGGTACAGGCGCAGGCAACGACTTTTTAGGCTGGTTAGATTTACCAGTAGATTATGACAAAGAAGAATTCTCTCGTATCTTAGAAGCAGCTAAACGCATCAAAGAACATTCTGATGTATTAGTTGTGATCGGTATCGGTGGTTCTTATTTAGGTGCGCGTGCTGCGATTGAAATGTTAAGTTCAGCATTCAGAACAAGTGATGAATATCCTGAAATCGTATTTGCGGGTAACCACTTATCATCAACTTACTTACATGATTTAATTGAATACCTTGACGGTAAAGATTATTCAGTCAACGTTATTTCTAAATCAGGTACAACAACTGAACCGGCTGTTGCTTTCAGACTCTTTAAACAGTTATTAGAAGATAAATACGGTAAAGAAGAAGCAAAATCACGTATCTTTGCGACTACAGATAAAGAAAAAGGTGCTTTAAAACAATTAGCAACAAACGAAGGTTACGAAACATTCGTAGTGCCTGATGATGTAGGCGGCCGTTATTCAGTATTAACAGCAGTAGGTTTATTACCAATTGCAGCTGCAGGCATTGATATCCAAGCGATGATGGATGGTGCTGCTAAAGCGCGTGAAGAATTGAAATCAGATGACTTATCTGAAAACATCGCATACCAATATGCGACATTACGTAATATTTTATACGCTAAAGGTTATACAACTGAAATGTTGATCAACTATGAACCATCATTACAATACTTCAATGAATGGTGGAAACAATTATACGGCGAATCTGAAGGTAAAGACTTCAAAGGTATCTATCCTTCAAGTGCTAACTACACAACTGACTTGCATTCATTAGGACAATACGTACAAGAAGGCCGTCGTTTCTTATTCGAAACAGTGGTTAAAGTTGAAAATCCTAAATTCGATATTACAATCGAAGAAGATGCAGATGATTTAGATGGCTTGAACTACCTTGCTGGTAAAACAATTGATGAAGTAAATACAAAAGCGTTTGAAGGTACATTACTTGCGCACACAGACGGCGAAGTACCAAACTTAGTGGTTAAAGTGCCAAGCATTGATCCAGAAACATTCGGTTATTTAGTATACTTCTTCGAATTAGCTTGTGCGATGAGCGGTTACCAATTAGGTGTTAACCCATTCAACCAACCAGGTGTAGAAGCATATAAACAAAATATGTTCGCATTACTTGGTAAACCAGGTTACGAAGATAAAAAACAAGAATTAGAAGAACGTTTATAATTCTGAAATAAATATAAGACTCTCATATTGCTGATTAGTAATATGGGAGTTCTTTTTTTAGTTTCAAAATACACCTGTTCCCTATATAATAGTAGTAATCGAAGATGAATGAGAGACAGGTGGAGTTATGTCAGCACATCAAATTGAACAGTGGATGCGAGCAATGGGGGACTATGGGGATATACTAGGGTTTTTATTACCGTTTTTAGAATCATTTATTCCTATTTTACCAATGTTCATATTTGTGTTTGTTAATGTAGATACATTCGGATTATTTTTAGGAATTATAATCTCATGGCTGGGCACATTTTTAGGGAGTTTCGTTGTTTTTTTAATCATACGTTATTTTGCGAACACTAAATTCATGGATAAAGTCAAAGAACGAAAAGAAGTTCAAAAGTTTTTGGGGTTTGTGAATCATCAAGGTGTGACACCTATTTTCATTTTATTGTGCTTTCCATTTACCCCAAGTTCTTTAATGAATGTGGTGGCTGGCTTGTCTCAAATGAAACGTCAGACTTTCTTCATTATATTAGCTGTCTCAAATTTGATTGCGATGGCTTTAACAGGTATTTTAGGCAGAGAAATGCATAGCATTTTAGAAAGCCCGATTCGTGTCGTGTTAGTGATTGTGATTTTAGCTGGACTTTGGATAATCAGCAGAAAGTTGGAGCGTCGTTTCATAAAATAACGAAGGAGATAAATAGTGAGAAAAATTGTAAAATATTTGCTTTCCTTGATAATTGCGATTATTATTGTAATGTTGATTCAAGCTTTTATCTTAATCGGTGCAGTGGTACATTCTAATCAGATGTCACCTGCATTGCATCAGGATGATCGTATTTTGGTCAGTAAAGTACAAACCACTTTCAACCAAATACATAATAGTGATATCATCATGTATCATCATCAAGGACGTATCTACTTTGGACGAGTCATTGGGACACCTGGTGAGTCTGTCGAAATAAAAGCGGGTCAATTGTATCGAGATGACCAACAAGTACATGAAAGTTATCAGGTACAACATCCTATTCAAACCCTAGCATTACGCAATATTAAACATTCAGAAGGAGATATCTTAGCACCTAAACACTATTTAATATTGAATGATGATCGCTCTGATTTAAACGATTCGAGAAAATTCGGAACGATACATCAGCAAGATATTGTGGGGACTGTGTTTTTAAGATATTATCCATGGCGTGATTTTAAAATTTCATTTAATGAATAATTGAGGTGTTTTTACAGTGAAAAAAGAATTGAAAGAATGGATTATAGCCATAGCTATAGCATTGGTTTTAATCTTATTGATTTATAATTTTGTTGCTAAATCTTATACTGTACGCGGAGATTCTATGTTCCCGACGTTAAAAGACGGTGAAAAAGTTATCGTCAATGTGATCGGCTTTAAAATGGGCGGTCTTGATAAAGGTAACGTAATTGTCTTCCATGCAGATAAAAACAGCGACTATGTAAAACGTGTCATCGGAACACCTGGTGACAGTGTAGAATACAAACATGATGTATTGTATGTAAATGGTAAAAAAGTAAAAGAACCGTACTTAGATTATAATGAAAAACATAAAAGTTACGATGAAATCACAGGTACACTTCAAGTTAAAAACTTGCCTAACTCAGACGGCACAAATAAAATTCCAAAAGGAAAATTATTAGTCCTTGGGGATAACCGTGAAGTGAGTAAAGATAGCCGTTCATTCGGTTTAATTAAAGAAGATCAAGTTGTCGGTAAAGTCAGCTTACGTTACTGGCCTTTAACGAAATTCAAAGTGAACTTCAATCCAGCAGAAAATTAAATGTTAAGATAGATTAGACGAAAAAGAGTTGATACTTTCATTCAAAAATAAGTATCAACTCTTTTTACATTCATAAGGGAAGAAGCACGAAACTATGAGAACATATGTGCTACAATAAATGACAAAGAGGTGAGAAAGGTGACTGAATTTAACGCATATATCGGTCGCGCGGGAACTGGAAAATCCCATGCGATGTTAGACGAAATCAAACAAAAAATGAAACAAGACCCTTTAGGTGATCCGATTATTATCATTGCGCCGACACAAAGTACATTCCAAATTGAACAAGACTTTGTGAAAGATCCAGAGTTAAACGGGAGTTTACGTGCAGAAGTCCTTCACTTTGAACGACTCAGTCATAGAATCTTTCAAGAAATCGGTGGTCTGACAGAAGATTACGTTTCAAAAGGTGCTATGGAAATGATGGTCTTTGATATCTTGCAAGACCAACGTAAATCATTAAATTTATACCAATCGCAAGTTAAGTATTATGGTTTCAGTTCTAAATTGACAGAACAAATCCAAGACTTTAAAAAGTATGCGGTCACACCTGACCAATTAGATTTATTTATCGCTGAAAATCAGCTTCAACCGAGAACACAAGATAAGCTGCATGATATTGCGTTAGTTTATCATCATTTAGAAGAACGATTAAAAGGCAACTTTGTTTCTTCAGAAGATACACTTTATAAGTTTGTAGAATGTATGGAAAACTCTGAGTGGTTAAAACGTGCTGAGATATACATAGATGGTTTCCATAACTTCTCAACACTTGAGTATTTAATGATTGAAACATTAGTTAAACATGCCAAATCTGTAAATGTTTTACTGACAACTGATGGCAATAAAGACCCATTTAGTTTATTTAGAAAGACATCATCTGTATTAACGCATTTAGAAGAGATTGCGAATCGATTAAACATTAACTTGAACCAACGTCTGTTTACGACACAATATCGCTTCGACAATTCAGATTTAAATCAATTAGAAACACAATTTGACGCACTTCAAGTTAATCCGCAACCAAACAACGGACACGTTAATATTTTAGAAGCTTCTAATGTACGTGAAGAAGTGAATGCGATTGCGCGAGATATTATTCGTAAAGCGCGTGAAGAAAATATCCGCTTCCAAGACGTCGCTATTCTCTACCGTGATGAAGCCTACGCGCATTTAATGGAAAATGTCATGCCTGAATACGATATTCCATTTAATATTGATACAAAAAAATCTATGACACATCATCCAGTGATGGAGATGCTACGTTCACTCATTGAAGTTATCGAAACAAAATGGAGTTTTGAACCATTGATGCGCTTATTTAAAACACAAGTGCTGACACGTAAATACGAAGATAGCCGTTACCTTACAGATATCTTAGAAAACTTTGTCTTAGAAAGAGGTATTTATGGAAAGCGTTGGATAGATGACAGCTACTTCAAAATCGAACAATTTAATCAAATGGGCTTAAAGCGCCAACCGATGACAGAAGAAACAGAAGAAGTGTATCGTCGTGTCATTGATTTAAAAGATTTTGTGATGCATCATATTTTAAAATTTGAACAAGCTTTAAGTGAAGCACATACCGCAGTAGAATTTGCGGCTGCTTTCTATAAAGTATGCGAAGCCTTTAATTTACCGAGTCAATTAATGACTGAACGTGATGAATTAGATTTAGCAGGTAAACATCAACAAGCTGAAGAACTTGATCAAGTTTGGAATGGTTTGATTCAAACATTAGATGATCTTGCGACAGTCTTTGGAGATACTGAAATGTCACAAAAACGCTTCTTAGAATTATTCGATGTCGGCTTAGAACAATTAGAATTCGTCATGATTCCACAAACTTTAGATCAAGTGTCTATCGGTACGATGGACTTAGCAAAAGTAGATAATAAAACGCATGTCTATATTGTGGGTATGAATGACGGCATTATGCCCCAAGCGATTTCTAATTCAAGCTTAATCAGTGATGAAGAGAAAAAATACTTCCAAGAAGAAACGCAATTAGAACTGAGTCCGACAGCAGATATCTTACAAATGGATGAAGCCTTTGTGTGCTATATTGCGATGACACGTGCAACTACTTATGTGACGTTCTCATATAGCTTAATGGGCTTAAACAATGATGAAAAAGAAGCAAGTCCATTTATCCAAAGTATCAAAGATTTATATACGAATTTAGAGGTGCAAAATATCGCCTTTATTGCACAACAAAACCCATTAACGTTAATGGAACACCCACATCAAACAAAAATCAATCTATTTGAAGCTCTTCAAAGTTGGTTGCATCATGAATTAACCGCAGAGTCTTGGTTAGATGCGTATCAAGCAATGATGCATCACGATAAATTGAAACAAGGTTTAAACTATCTGACATCTGCATTGACGTATGATAATAAAACCGTACAACTGAATGAAACACAAACAAAAGATTTGTATGGGTCAACTATTAATGCCAGTGTATCGCGTTTTGAAGGTTACCAAAATTGCCCGTTCAAACACTATGCCTCTCATGGCTTACGCTTGAACGAACGTACAAAATATAAACTAGAGAACTTTGATTTAGGAGATATCTTCCATGCAGTTTTAAAATATATTGCGGATAAAGTTCAAGGGGATTTCAAAAACCTGACAAATCAACAGATACGTCAATTAACAACAGAAGCTTTAGAACAAATATTGCCGACAGTGCAATACAATCTATTGAATTCTACTGCGCATTATCGTTATATGTCTCAACGTATCGGTGCGATTGTTCAATCTACATTGACTGCGTTGAAATACCAAGGCAGTTTCTCTAAATTCAGACCTCAAGCGTTTGAAAAATCATTTAGAAGAAAACCGAAAAATCCAGATCAGCTTCAAGCAGAAGCGTTATATACAACACAAGGCATACCGATTAATATCCGTGGCCAAATCGACCGTATTGACACGTATACGAACCAAGACCGCAGTTTTGTGAATATTATCGACTACAAGTCATCAGAAGGCAGTTCAGAATTAGATTTAACTAAAGTGTATTATGGACTCCAAATGCAGATGATGACGTATATGGATGTCGTGCTTCAAAATAAAGAAAGACTAAACTTAGCAGCACAAACTGAACCTGGCGGCTTACTTTATTTCCATGTCCATGAACCGCGTGTTACGTTCTCAAATTGGGCAGATATTGATGAAGAGAAACGTCAAAAAGAATTATTGAAATCCTTTAGATTAAGCGGTTTGGTCAATAATGATCCAGATGTGATTGAGGCAGAAGATTCACGCTTAGAACCTCAATTTACTTCTGATATTGTACCGTTGAATATGTTGAAAAGCGGCGCATTAGGTAAAAGCAATCCAGTCGCTGATACAGATACAATTTATAAATTTATTGAACATAATAAGCAGAACTTCACACAAATTGCGTCTGATATAATGGATGGCCATACTGAGGTCGCTCCGATGAAATATGACCAAAAATTACCGTGTCGTTTTTGTAATTATCGTTCCGTGTGTCATGTGGACGGCATGATTGACAGTAAACGTTATCGTACAGTAGATGAAACGATTAACCCGATAGAATTATTGAAAGTAGCATCAGAAGAAGAGGAGGATGACGCATGATACCAGAAAAACCGAATGATGTGATTTGGACAGACGGCCAATGGAAAAGTATTTACGCGAAAGACCAAGATACTTTAGTAGCAGCTGCAGCGGGTTCTGGTAAAACGGCTGTATTGGTTGAAAGAATTATTCAACGTATCTTACGTGATGAGGTTGATGTTGACCGTTTATTAGTTGTGACGTTTACCAATTTAAGTGCACGTGAGATGAAGCACCGCGTCGAACAACGAATCCAACAAGCATCTTTAGAAAATCCAAGTAATACACACTTGAAAAATCAACGCGTTAAAATTCATCAAGCTCAAATTTCGACGTTGCATAGTTTTTGTTTAAAACTTATTCAGCAACATTATGATGTGTTAGAAATTGATCCGAATTTCAGAACCAGTAGTGAGGCTGAAAACATCTTACTCTTAGAACAAACTATAGATGAAGTATTAGAACAATATTATGATGCGTTAGATCCAGCCTTTATTGATTTAACAGAACATTTATCTTCTGATAGAAGTGATGACAAGTTCAGAAAAATCATTAAGAATCTGTATTATTTTTCAGTTGCGAATCCACAACCGATGGCTTGGCTGTCATCATTAGTAGAACCTTATAACAATACTGACACTCAAGATGAGTACTTAGACTTATTGATTAATATTGCGAAAGTCTATATGTATACGGCACTTGAAAATTTAAATAAGAGTTACGACTTATACCATGAATTCGCAGGCGTCGAAAAACATTTAGAAGTGGTTGAAGGTGAGCGTGCGTTTTTAGCACGTGCTATGGAAGGAGATGTGTTAAACACTGAATTAATCAGTGAACATCAATTGCCAAAGCGTTTTCCAAGTATTACCAAGAAGCTTAAAGAAGCGAATGAAGGCTTTGAAGAGGGCCTAAAACTCGCGAAATCATATTATGATGACTATAAAGCAGCAGTTGAGAAAGTGAAAAAAGATTATTTCTCACGTTCAGCAGAAGATTTAAAAGCGGATATGCAGACGCTAGCACCTAGGGTAGCGGTATTAGCACAGATTACACAAGATGTGATTGAACAGTTCAGCCTCAAAAAGCGTAGTCGTAATATCTTAGATTTCTCTGACTATGAACACTTTGCGTTGCAAATTTTAATGGATGAAGCAGGGAATCCGACTGAAATTGCACGTCATTACCGAGACCGCTTCGACGAAATCTTAGTGGACGAGTATCAAGATACCAACCGCGTACAAGAACAGATTTTAAGTTGTTTGAAACGCGGCGACGAAACAAATGGTAATCTCTTCATGGTTGGTGACGTGAAACAATCGATTTATAAGTTCAGACAAGCGGATCCTAGTTTGTTTATTGAAAAATACAATCGTTTCAATATAGATGGCAGTTCTGGCATGCGCATTGATTTATCGCAAAACTTCCGTTCTAGACCTGAAGTATTATCTACAACCAACTATTTGTTTAAGCATATGATGGATGAAGCAGTCGGTGAGATTGTTTACGATGAAGCGGCACAATTGTATTTCGGTGCACCGTTTGATGATAGACCGCATCCATTACATTTAAATGTTTTAGTTGAGGAAGCAGAATCTGAACTCACAGGTGATGAACAAGAAGCGGAATATATTGCAGATCAAGTTGAAACCATTTTAAATCAACATGAAGTCTATGACATTAAGAACAAGACTTATCGTAAATCGACGTATAAAGATATTGTGATTTTAGAGCGTGGATATAGTCGTTCTCGTGCATTGCAGCAGGTGTTTAAAGACCGAGATATTCCGTTTCATGTAAATAGTAAAGAAGGGTACTTTGAACAAACTGAAGTCAGATTGGTCTTATCTTTCTTAAGAACGGTAGATAACCCGCTTCAAGACATCTATTTAGTCGGTCTGATGCGTTCTGTTATCTATCAATTTACAGAAGATGAACTCGCAAGTATTCGTATTGTCAGTCCGAATGATGATTATTTCTATCAATCGATTCAGCATTATATGCAGAGTGAAGAAGCGGATGTGCGCTTAGTTCAAAAACTTCAAGACTTCTTAGATGATTTAGCGTTTTATCAAGCGTTCAGTTTAAAACATCCAGTCTATCAATTGATTGACCGCTTCTACAATGATCGCTTTGTGATTCAATATTTCAGTGGTTTAATCGGCGGTAAAGGCAGACGTGCAAACCTTTATGGTTTATTCAATAAAGCTGTAGAATTCGAGAAATCCAGCTTCAGAGGACTCTTCCAGTTTATTCGATTTATTGATGAATTAATTGAAAGAGGTCAAGACTTCGGTGAAGAGAATGTCGTTGGTCCGAATGATGATGTGGTACGTATGATGACCATTCACTCGAGTAAAGGTTTAGAGTTCCCATTTGTGATTTATTCTGGATTAAGTAAACAGTTTAATAAACAGGATTTAAGTCAACCAGTGATTTTAAATCAAAAATACGGATTAGGTTTGACTTACTTTGATACTGAACTAGATATCACATTCCCATCACTTGCCTCTGTGACACTTAAAGCCATTAATGAAAATGAAATTATTTCTGAAGAAATGCGTTTAATGTATGTAGCCTTAACAAGAGCCAAAGAGCAATTATTCTTAATTGGACGTGTGAAGAGTGAACAAGCACTAGATAAAATGGTCGGTACAGCGATTGCAGGAGATAAATTGCCTGTTAGTTACCGTTTGAGTGCGAAAACGCCATTTGAACTGATGTATCCGATTTATGCGAAATATCAATCTCACAGCATTACTAATGATTTGAAGTTTGAACAAGATATTAATGATTTAGCATTACCGCTTCAACCTAAAGTAGAAATTCAAATCGATGATTATGGTGATATCAAACCAGATGAAACAGAAGAAGACAAAGAGGATTATCGTACGGTGGCAGATATTATTGATTATCAGTCTGGTCAACCAGAAGTAGAACGTCAAATTGAACAACAATTAGCGTTTGAATATCCATATCAAAAAGATATGGTCAAACCGACGAAACAATCTGTATCTGAATTGAAACGTCAGTTAGAAACAGAAGAAAGCGGCACAAGTTATGAACGTGTCCGCCAATACCGTTTAGGTGCTTCGACTTATGAACGTCCGCAATTTTTACGTCAACATCAAAAACGTAAAGCTAATGAAATCGGAACATTGATGCATACAGTGATGCAGCATTTACCGTTTAAAACTGAACGTATGACTGAAGATGAATTAGATCAATATATTGATCATTTGATTGAGAAGAATATTATCGAAGATGATGCGAAACAAGACATTCGTATGAAAGAAGTTGTTAAATTCATCAATAGTGATCTTTATATGAAGATTGCGCAAAGTGACCAGATTATGCGCGAAGTACCTTTTGTGGTTAACCAAAGTAAAGTTGATCACGAAATGGATCAAAATGAAGATGTTTCTATTATCCAAGGGATGATTGACTTGATTTACCGACAAGATAATCAGTATTACTTTGTGGACTATAAAACTGACGCCTTTAACCAACGAAAAAGTGAAACAGATGAAGAAGTCGGCGAAAAATTAAAAGCGCGTTATAAAGTACAGATGTACTATTATCAAGCCGCACTTGAGACGATTTTAAACACGAAAGTCAAAGGTTCGCTGTATTTCTTCCAATATGGTGAATTAAGATTAGATGACACTTCGCATTAATTCCAAATGGACAGGGTAGAGATAATTAAGAGGATTAGACGTTTAGTTTGTATTTTCATATTATCACTCCCTATATTTGGAAGTGTTTATTAAATATTTGTTATTTTTCTGAAAATACAGTTATAATGTAAATTAAGATTGAGATGAGGAGCTGATATTGAATGAAATTTTTATCATTCAAATATAATGATGAAACATCGTATGGTGTGAAAGTAAAACGTGAAGAAGCAGCTTGGGATTTAAGAAAAGTTTTCGCAGATTTTGGTGAAGGCGACTTCCATCCTAAGACTTTATTAGAAGGTTTAGAACAAAACCATACATTAGATTTCCAAGAGCAAGTGCGTAAAGCAGTTGTCGCAGCAACAGATAGTCCAAATTCAGAAGACTATAAAGTACAATTTGCAGACTTAGAATTTTTACCACCTGTGACACCGCCGAACAATGTGATTGCATTCGGACGTAACTATAAAGAGCATGCGGATGAATTGAATCATAGTGTAGAACGCTTATACGTGTTCACTAAAGCAGCATCATCTTTAACAGGTGATGAATCAACAATTCCTAACCATAAAGATATTACAGATACATTGGATTATGAAGGTGAATTAGGGGTTGTTATCGGTAAATCAGGCGAGAAAATCCCTAAAGGTTTAGCATTAGACTATGTATACGGCTATACAATCATTAACGATATCACAGACCGTACAGCACAACGTCAACAAGACCAAGCCTTTTTATCTAAAAGCTTAACTGGCGGTTGCCCAATGGGTCCTTATATCGTTACTAAAGATGAATTACCGACACCTGAAGACGTAAATATCGTCACAAAAGTAAACAATGAAATTCGTCAAGATGGCAATACAAGTCAAATGATTCTTAAAATTGATGAATTGATCGCAGAAATCTCTAAATTTGTTGCTTTACACCCAGGTGATATCATTGCGACAGGTACACCATCAGGTGTTGGGGCAGGTATGAATCCACCTCAATATTTACAACCTGGTGATGAAGTTAAAGTTACAATCGATAATATCGGTACTTTAACTAACTTTATCTCTAAAGAAGAAGAGTAATTAATAATTATCATGCTTTTTAATTAAGCATATTATTATAATAAAGCCCGAGTTGAAATGAATTTGTTTCAACTCGGGTCTTTTAATATCCAAAATAGAAAAATTAATTTTCACTTAAAGTTTAAACGCAATAAGAAAAGCTCATCACATGTAGTGACGAGCTTTAAATAGTTTATTAATTACCAATGCCGAATAGGCTTGAGATTGGTCCTTCTGGTAAGATAATGCCTAATGCCATTGTGATAATGATTAGAACAATTGTACCCCAGAATAAACCTGTGTGTGAAACTGAACGTTCTTTACGGATTAATGTTACTTCCATTAAAGCAACAACTGCGATACCGCAAATCATTTTTAATGTGAGTAACATATGTGCACTACCTGTTGCAGTAGCGAATTCTACAACAACTTGCCACACACCACTGAATAAGATCAGTACTAAGAACAAACGTAATGCCATGTGCAACGGTTTGTAAGCTTTCTTAGGTGCACCGGGTGATTTAAAACTGAAATAAGCTGCGATAAATAAAATGATCCCGATGACCCAGCTGAAAATGTGTAAATGTAACATGTAATTTCCCCATTTCTTCAATATTCCGTATCTATGATAACATATAACCTTAGCTTAATTATAATGATTATAATTATTTTGAATTTATTTTTGAATGCTTGATGGTTTTATGGGTTTTCTCTAAATAATATATATTATTTAGATTGCGCTTTATAACCCACCATATTAATAATATCTTTAGGTGAACTATAAGGCGGCGCATAGGCTGGTTCAAATTCAGTTAGTTCATCAATGGTCATATTGTTTTGCATGGCCATTGAAAGTACATCAATACGTTTATCTGCACCTGCTTTACCGACTGCGGCAGCGCGTAAAATACGACGTGTATCTTTGTCGAAATAGACACGTAAATGGACACGTTCTGCGCCAGGGAAGTAGCTGGCATGGTTGTATTGTTCATTTTCAGTCATACCATAATTAAAGTGTTTCAATTCGTTTGGTGAGATACCGACACTCGTTAAAGTATAATCAAAGAATTTCACCGCATTTGCGCCTAAGAAGCCTTTAAACGGCGGAGCACTGTCTAAAGCGATATGTTGTGCTACAATGCTGGCAGCACGATGTGCACCCCAAGCTAGCGGTACACGTGTTGGTAAGTCAACATGACGATAATAGTAAGAGGCAATGTCGCCAATCGCATAAATGTCTTCAAAGTTCGTTTGGAAGTATGCGTTGACTGGGACATAACCATCGTCATCTAATTTGATGTCAGTATCTTTAAATGATTCATTGTTCGGTACAATACCGAGCCCTTCAATAATCATGTCGAAGTCTTCTTGTTTACCTGATTTGAAGTGCACCGTTTTACCCTCTACAGTGTCAATTTCTTCATTGAGTCGATAATCAATTTTGCGTTCATCCATCGCATCGAAAATCACTTGGTTCATATCTTGATCCATGAATTTATTGACTTTATCTGAGCGGTGGATTAATACTGTTTCTAAACCGTGATGATATAAGTTTTCTAAGACTTCTAATGAAATGTAGCCGGCACCGACAATCAGCACCTTTTTAACATTATTTTGTTTAATGTAGTTTTCAATCGCATCTGTATCTTCTAGGTTACGTAGTGTAAAGGCCATATCAGTGTCCAGTGGGAGTGAGTTTGCGCGACAACCTGGGCTTAAAATTAATTTATCGTAATTGTCTGTGAATGTTTCGCCATTCTCTCTGTTTTTGACTGTCACTTCTTTTTTAGAAGGATCAACATGTGTGACTTCGTGATAGACATGTGCATCGATATCTTTTTGTTCTTTTAAACCTTCAGGTGTGTAATTGAGCAATTGCGAACGATCTGGAATAATACCGCCTAAATAATAGGGAAGACCACAGTTCGCAAAAGTCACATCGCGATCTTTCTCATACACCGTTATCTTATAGTCTGAATTTAATCGGCGTAATTGGCTTGCGACTGTTGCGCCGCCAGCGACACCGCCGACAATAATAATATGTGTCATGTTTTTACCTCCAATATGATGTAATAAAAAAACAAGGTTGATACAAAGTGTCATAATAGATTGTCTTTAAAACACTTGCAAACCTTGAATTGATAAGATTTATATTAACAAGAATGCACGTTTGCGTTTTCTTGATAAGGAATATTTAAACTGAAAAAGTCATTTAAATAACGGCCGATACCGTCTTGGTTGTTAGAATAAGTTGTTTCTTTTGCGATGTGTTTCAGTTCATCTAAGCCGTTATCCATCGCTACGCCATGTTTCGCGTATTTAATCATTTCGGTATCGTTATCTTCGTCGCCGAAAGCGATAATGTGATTACGGTCTACACCGAGTGCATCTTTCACACTATCGATTCCTCTCGCTTTACTTATACCCCGTTTAACAATCTCTATAACTGGGAATGGCGCACCCCAGCGGCGATGTTCAATACTTTCTGCGAAGAAACGTGACAACATTTGTTTTACTCTTGGAATCATATGCTCTTCGGCTTCGATTAAAATAGAAGTCGGTGATTCATTTAATTGGCTGACGATATCTCCAGTCTCAATTTTAGGATTGCCCATAGAGAAACCTTCGAATAGATGTTCATCGTACGTATCGATAAAGACATGGTCTTTTACTTCTGCGATAATATTTTTTACCTGCATATTACGTAATGCGTCAATAATACTTGAGGCCAAGTCTGGATCCAATGTCTCATGTGTGACAGGGAAGTCAGCATCTGTCGGATTATGCACATAGGCACCATTGAAGTTGACAATCGGCGTATTTAAGCCTAATTGGTCATAATAAGGGCGGCTGGCTCTGAAAGGTCTGCCTGTCGCAATCATGATATGGTGGCCTTGTTCTTTTAACGTTTGTAAAACTTTAAATGTATATGGTGAAATTTCTTTTTCATCGTTTAATAATGTTCCGTCTAAATCTAAACAAATTAAATAAGGTTCCATAGTATAATCTCCTTGTGCTTAAGTTGATAAATAAATCTAAATGCGGTTTGACGCATGAAATGGATGAATTGAGTATAAACACTGCTCAATCTCCTTATATGAAACATTGTCTATAAATAGGCTGATTCATTTTTTTGTGAATGTATTCCTATAATAGCATTTTATTGGAGTTTTGTCGGATATTTGATATATTGATAATAACCATAATTGCATAAAAGAGGTGAATATAATGGATGAAGCATTAAAAGATAATATCTTAGGTGCATTAGAAAACGTAATTGACCCTGAGCTCGGCATTGATATCGTCAACTTAGGTTTAGTATATAAAGTCAATCTCGAAGACGATGGTTTATGTAAAGTAGAGATGACACTAACATCAATGGGTTGTCCTTTAGGACCGCAAATTATTGAACAAATCAAAATGGCGCTTGCAGAAATTCCGGAAATTCAAGATACTGAAGTGAATGTTGTTTGGAATCCGCCATGGAATAAAGATATGATGTCACGCTATGCGAAAATCGCTTTAGGCGTGAGCTAAGAGATATCATGCCAATGATATAAGAAATGAAACGACTTATTTGTTTAAAGCTAATGAAAAATAGCTGAAGACGATAAGTCGTTTTTTTTATCCCGAATTGTACTTGTTCACAAAATTGTTATAAATGAGTTGTACGATTCATGCTAAATAAAAGATTTATTCAAATAACTATAAAATATCTTGATATTGCAAGAATATTACATTAATATTACAATTGGTAATTATGACACTCACGTGTTCTGTCACATACATAGAGCACAATGAACCACGCAAAATCTTAAATCAGAAAGAAAGGTAAATGCATGACTAATTTGAAACGCAGTTCAGCTCAGAACAGTGCATCACCTGAAAAACCTAAAAAAATGAACTATATGCCTGGTTTAGATGGGTTAAGGGCAATTGCTGTGCTCGGTATTCTTATCTACCATTTAAATAAACAATGGCTTTCAGGCGGATTTCTTGGTGTAGATACGTTCTTTGTTATTTCTGGATATTTAATCACAAGTCTTTTATTAATAGAACATCATCAAACAGGAACGATCAGTTTAAAGCGCTTTTGGTACAGACGTATTAAGCGTTTGATTCCAGCAATGTTATTTGTGGTCAGTGTAACTACGATATTCACGTTGTTATTCCAAAGAGATGAAATACTTCGTGTTAAACAAGATGCGATTGCGGCTATTTTTTACGTCTCTAACTGGTGGTATATCGCTAAAGATGTCAATTATTTCGACCAATTTTCATTTGAACCTTTAAAACATTTATGGTCTCTTGCGATTGAAGAACAATTCTATTTATTCTTTCCTTTAGTTTTGATTTTATTACTGGCTAAAGTTAAGAAACATAAACAAATTGTATTGATATTTTGGATTATCTCATTAGCTTCATTATTAGCAATGGTGTGGATTACACATCCTGGCATGAATTTCTCACGTGTGTACTTCGGTACAGATACACGCTTGCAAACGTTATTACTCGGTGTCATTCTTGCATTTTTATGGCCGCCGAACCGTTTGAGAAAAGATCCGCCGCTTGCGGTACGTATGTCAGTTGACTTGATGGGAGTTATCTCATTAGCAATTTTAATGGCTTTATTTGTCGTTGTAGAAGACCAAAGTTACTGGATTTATAACGGTGGTTTCTACTTGATTTCAGGGATTACACTCTTCTTAATTGCAAGTGTGGTACATCCGAGCGGCTTATTAGCACGCTTTATGGGCAATCCATTATTTGTATATATCGGACAACGCTCATATAGTTTATATTTATGGCATTTCCCAATTATCGTATTATTGCATCGCTACTTTGTAGCAGGACAAATTCCAGTATGGGTATATGTCGTAGATGTTGTTTTAACATTCATTATGGCCGAAGTGTCTTATCGTTATGTTGAAACACCATTTAGAAAACAAGGCTTTAAAATGTTGTCATTTAGAACGAAATCAAAACGTATTTGGGTTCATTGGCTGGCATTATTAGTCATTGCGATTCCGTTTGCGGTAATTTTAGCAGGTGTCTTTGATCATTACGGTAAAGATAAAACTGCGGATAAAGCGACTCAATTCAATACAAATTCAATTGATAAATATGTGGTACGCCCAGTGCCGTATGGCAAAATTGATTTCTTAGGCAATGGCGGCGGTAAGCAGCCAGAAGAACAAGTTGAAGTATACAATAAAGTGAAACCTTTATTAATCGGCGACTCTGTTATGGTAGATATTGGTGAACGCTTTAAAGAACAAGTACCGCATTCAGTCATTGATGGTAAAGTCGGACGTAATATGTACCAAGCTAAACCATTAATCGAACAAAATTACAGTCACTATAATAAAAAAGGCGACCAAGTCATTATTGAATTAGGTACGAATGGTGACTTCAATAAAGAACAATTAGATGATGTCATCGCATCATTCGGTAAAGCGGACATCTA
The DNA here is from genome assembly GCF_001839185.1 of Staphylococcus sp. HMSC65H10. Classification (NCBI taxonomy): domain Bacteria; kingdom Bacillati; phylum Bacillota; class Bacilli; order Caryophanales; family Staphylococcaceae; genus Staphylococcus; species Staphylococcus sp. HMSC65H10. Next base: position 27,176 of record NZ_KV840363.1, read on the forward strand.
TTTAGTCAACACACGTGTGCCGCGTTCTTATGAAGGACACGTTAACCAATTGATGAAAGAAGCGGCTAAAGAACATAAAAACGTTAAACTCGTAGATTGGTATAAACGTTCTGCAGGACATCCTGAATACTTCGCATATGACGGTATTCATTTAGAATATCCAGGTGTTAAAGCATTATCTGATGAAATCATTAAAACAATGGGTCTCAGTAAAAAAGACAAATAAATAGAAACGAATACAAGAACTGAAATCGGAAAATGAACGCTGATTTCAGTTCTTTTCTTATATTTAGAGTGAGTTTGTTATAGGTAAAAGTTTTGTGGTAAAGCATATGAGGAATGATTTAAAAAGAAGAGAAAAATTTACTGAAACGAAGCGTTATAAGTTGAAAAATAAAGGGTCGATGCTCTATACTATGTATAAGGTCAAAGAAAGTCAAAGTCAAAAGGACTTGCAAGCATACTGAGTAACAGAGGTGAAGAGAATGGATGCAAATAAGATGACCTATGCCGTGCAAGAAGCGTTACAACAAGCGATTCAACTTGCACAAGACTATGAACAACAAAATGTAGAAATAGAAGCGGTGTTATTAGCTGCCTTAAAAGAAACAGATAGCTTATTTAATAGTGTATTAGAACGTGCCAATATTGATACGAGTGAGTTAGCGAACGCATATGATTCAAAATTAAAACGCCATGCGACAGTTAAAGGCGATAATATTCAATATGGTCAATATATCGGCAATGAAACCAATACGCTGTTTAATAAAGCAGAAGCTATTATGAAAGACTATGATGATGAGTTTGTATCAATGGAACATGTGTTGTTAGCAGCCATGGAAGTTGATGAGACAACTAAATCATACGTCGGTAATAAAAAAGAAGTAATCAAAGAAATTATTAAGAAGATCAGAGGAGGAAATCACGTGACATCACAAAATCCAGAAGCAAACTATGAAGCACTTGAAAAATATGGTCGTGATTTAGTAGAAGAAGTCCGACAAGGAAATATGGATCCAGTTATCGGAAGAGATGAAGAAATTCGTAATACGATTCGTATCTTAAGTCGTAAAACGAAAAATAACCCTGTCTTAATCGGGGAACCAGGTGTCGGTAAAACTGCGATTGTTGAAGGATTAGCACAACGAATTGTGAAAAAAGACGTGCCGGAATCCTTATTAGATAAAACAATCTTCGAATTAGACCTAAGTGCATTAGTGGCTGGTGCAAAATACCGTGGTGAATTCGAAGAACGCTTAAAAGCAGTCTTAAAAGAAATTAAAGATGCTGACGGTCGTATTATTCTCTTTATCGACGAATTGCATATGCTAGTCGGTGCAGGTAAAACAGATGGTGCGATGGATGCAGGCAACATGTTGAAACCGATGTTAGCACGTGGTGAATTACACTGTATCGGTGCAACAACTTTAAATGAGTATCGTGAATATATTGAAAAAGACTCTGCATTAGAACGTCGTTTCCAAAAAGTAAACGTGTCTGAACCTGATGTAGAAGATACGATCTCTATTTTACGTGGATTGAAAGAACGCTATGAAGTGTATCATGGTGTACGTATTCAAGACCGTGCATTAGTTGCTGCGGCAGAATTATCAGATCGTTATATCACAGATCGTTTCTTACCAGATAAAGCAATTGACTTAGTAGACCAAGCATGTGCGACAATTCGTACAGAAATGGGTTCTAACCCAACAGAACTCGACCAAGTCAACCGTCGTGTAATGCAGTTAGAAATTGAAGAAAATGCGTTACAACATGAATCAGACAGTGTCAGCCAACAACGTTTGAAAGAACTTCAAGAAGAGCTTTCAAATGAAAAAGAAAAACAAGCAGCGTTACAATCTCGTGTAGAACAAGAAAAAGAAAAAATTGCGAAACTACAAGAAAAACGTGCAGAACTTGATGAAAGCCGTAAAGCATTAGAAGATGCTGAAAATAACTATAATCTTGAAAAAGCAGCGGAATTGCAACACGGTAAAATCCCTCAATTAGAAAAAGAATTACGTGAATTAGAAGATGCGTTCCAAGATGATCAAGTTGGTGATGAAGAACGTATTATCCGTGAAATTGTGACAGATGAAGAAATCGGAGATATCGTCAGTCAATGGACAGGTATTCCAGTTACAAAATTAGTGGAAAGTGAACGTGACAAATTACTACACTTAAACGATATCTTACATGAACGTGTCGTAGGTCAAGATAAAGCCGTTGATTTAGTTGCAGATGCGGTTATTAGAGCACGTGCAGGTATTAAAGACCCTAACCGTCCAATCGGAAGTTTCTTATTCCTAGGACCAACAGGTGTCGGTAAAACAGAGCTTGCGAAAGCTTTAGCTTCTAGCTTATTCGATTCAGAAAAACACATGATTCGTATCGACATGAGTGAGTATATGGAAAAACACTCTGTCTCTCGTTTAATCGGAGCGCCTCCAGGCTATGTCGGTCATGATGAAGGCGGTCAATTAACAGAAGCAGTGCGTCGTAATCCTTACTCAGTTATCTTATTAGATGAAGTAGAAAAAGCACACTCTGATGTCTTCAACGTGTTATTACAATTATTAGATGAAGGTCACTTAACAGATTCTAAAGGCCGTAACGTAGACTTCAAAAACACAATCATCATTATGACAAGTAACATTGGTTCGCAAATCTTACTTGAACAAGTGAAAGAAACAGGTGTAATTACAGAAGACACAGAAAAAGCAGTCATGAATAATTTAAATCAATTCTTCAAACCTGAAATCCTGAACCGTATGGATGATATTGTATTATTCCGTCCATTATCAGTAGATGACATGAGCTTGATTGTAGAAAAAATCTTAGCAGAATTGAATATCCGCTTATTAGATCAACGAATTTCAATTGAAGTGTCAGACGCAGCGAAAAAATGGTTGGGTGAAGAAGCATATGAACCGCAATTTGGTGCGCGTCCATTAAAACGTTTTGTACAACGTCAAATTGAAACGCCATTAGCACGTATGATGATTAAAGAATCATTACCAGAAGGTACAACAATTAAAGTTGACTTAGATGATGATGGTTTACAATTTGATGTAGAAAAAGCACAAGTATAATGATTAATATAAAGAAACAGCCGTATCGCATTTGATACGGCTGTTTTCATACATAAAAAAATCCAGCAAGAACTTTTGCTGGATGCGAAATGCGGGCTGTTATTGTTTACTGTCTTCTTCTGCAGCAGATGGCTTAATAGGTTTCATTAGTGCGTCTAAAGCAACGATAGCAAGTGTAAAGACAACTGCTAAAACTAATGGAAGAACCATATCTAATGTTCCGCCGCCGGCTAAACTGTTTAACACGAAGTTAACCATTTGAAGCAGCAAAACAGACCAGAATAGTACCATAATGTATTTCATCTGTTGTGCCTCCATATTTCATCTTTAGTTCAATTATAAAATAGAGTGATTGCTTTGTATAGTGAAATCAGGAAATTCGACACAAGAGCCAAGTTGTAGAAGATGAAACAACATCACATTTATTGTGATACGCGCGTTCAAATATTATAATAGTGTAAGCAATGTCATGATGGATACGAATAAAGCACTTGTATTCAAAAAGTAGAATATGATAAATTAATACCTGGTATTAAAATTATTTTTAAGAAGGTGTAGAACCATGAATGTGGGTATTAAAGGTTTTGGAACTTACGTTCCAGAAAAAGTAGTAGACAATGCCTATTTTGAATCGTTTTTAGAAACATCTGATGAATGGATTTCTAAAATGACTGGAATCAAAGAACGTAGATGGGCAGGCGAAGACGAAGAAACATCAGATCTTGCTTATGAAGCAAGTGTGAAAGCAATTGAAGATGCAGGAATTAAACCTGAAGATATAGATATGGTAATTGTCGCAACATCAACAGGAGACTTCCCGTTTCCAACTGTAGCAAATATGTTGCAAGACCGTTTAGGTTTAGGAAAAGTTGCGACGATGGATCAATTAGCAGCATGTTCAGGATTTATGTATTCCTTGATTACTGCCAAACAGTACATACAGTCAGGTGACTATCATAATATTTTAGTAGTCGGTGTGGATAAACTTTCGAAAATTACTGATTTAACAGATCGTTCGACTGCTATTTTATTCGGTGATGGTGCAGGTGCAGCAGTAATCGGTGAAGTATCTGAAGGACATGGTATCTTAAGCTATGAAATGGGTTCTGACGGCAGTGGCGGCAAGTATTTATACTTGAACCACGATAACGGCAAAATCTTTATGAATGGTCGTGAAGTGTTTAAATTTGCGGTTCGTATTATGGGAGAAGCTTCTCGTAATGTAGTGGATAAAGCCGGATTAACTGCTGATGATGTCGATATGTTCGTACCGCATCAAGCGAACATCAGAATCATGGAATCTGCTCGTGAACGCTTAGGTATTCCAAAAGAAAAAATGAGTGTATCAGTAGATAGATTCGGCAATACTTCAGCGGCTTCTATTCCGTTAAGTATTGGACAAGAACTCGAAAACGGCAGAATTAAAGACGGCGATGTCTTAGTGCTAGTCGGTTTCGGCGGCGGCCTGACTTGGGGCGCAATTACATTAAGATGGGGAAAATAGGAGGATAAGGTATGAGCAAAGAGCAACGCGTTGTAATTACAGGAATTGGCGCATTATCTCCATTAGGAAATGATGCAGAAACGTCATGGGAAAACGCTTTAAAAGGTGTTAACGGAATTGATGAGATTACTCGTATTGACACATCTGATTACAATGTTCATTTAGGCGGAGAATTAAAAGACTTCAATGTTGAAGATTATATCGATAGAAAAGAAGCACGTCGTATGGATCGTTTCACACAGTATGCGGTAGTAGCGGCACGTGAAGCCGTACAAGATGCGAAGTTGGATATTAATGATAAAACAGCTGACAGAATCGGTGTATGGATTGGTTCAGGTATCGGAGGCATGGAAACTTTCGAAGTGGCACATAGCCAATTGTTAAATCGTGGACCACGCCGTGTCAGTCCGTTCTTCGTACCAATGTTGATTCCTGATATGGCAACAGGCCAAGTATCAATTGATTTAGGTGCTAAAGGACCAAACGGTTCAACAGTGACAGCTTGTGCAACAGGTACTAACTCAATTGGTGAAGCATTTAAAATTATCCAACGCGGTGATGCAGATGCGATGGTAACTGGCGGTAGTGAAGCGCCGATTACACATATGGCAATTGCTGGATTCAGCGCAAGCCGTGCGTTATCTACAAACAATGACAAAGAAACAGCATGTCGTCCATTCCAAGAAGGCCGTGATGGCTTCGTAATGGGTGAAGGTGCAGGTATCGTAGTACTTGAGTCGTTAGAATCAGCACAAGCACGTGGTGCGAAAATTTACGCTGAAATCGTTGGTTATGGCTCAACAGGTGATGCGTATCATATCACTGCACCAGCGCCTGAAGGTGAAGGCGGTTCTCGCGCAATGAAAGCTGCGATGGATGATGCAGGTATCGAACCGAAAGATGTACAATACTTAAACGCACATGGTACAAGTACACCAGTAGGTGACTTGACTGAAGTTCTTGCGATTAAAAATACATTCGGCGATGCTGCGAAAAACTTAAAAGTCAGCTCAACTAAATCAATGACTGGCCACTTATTAGGTGCTACAGGTGGTTTAGAAGCTATCTTCTCAGCACTTTCTATTCGTGATAGTAAAGTTGCGCCAACAATCCATGCAGTAACACCAGATCCTGAATGTGATTTAGACTTCGTGCCAAATGAAGCACAAGACTTAGACATCACATATGCGATGAGTAACAGTTTAGGTTTCGGTGGTCATAACGCAGTTTTAGTATTGAAAAAATTTGAAGACTAATTTTAAATAGACCTAAAAATAAGCCAGGTGTTTGGACTCTAAATCAGAGTGCAAATATCTGGCTTTTGTCTTTCCTGAAAATACAATTGTATTTTATGCAGGAGCATTCATATTGAATATACAGATGCGATAGTGTAACAAAACGAATGGATTTTTCAGGTTTAATATACAAAAAGACATGCGATTATTACTATATTTCACTGAAAACCCTACAATGAACGTATTAAATTAATAAGAAATACAAAAAATAGATAAATAACTTATGTTAAATTTTCTTGTTTAGTACTAAAAATTTAGATTTTGTCAATGATGTATAATATGTGAAAAGTTTCCTTTGTATATCCTGAATAGACAATTGAAATTAAGTGTGGTAAATAAAACTAGTAATTAAATAGGTAGAAAAAACGGCAAAGTGAAATCACTCTGCCGTTTTTTTGTGGTTAAAAAGTGAAAGTCGCCAGCAAACATAAAATGACATAAACCACATTGACTAAAGTTAAATAGATCGTCCAACGTTCTACAATATAGACCTCTCTTTTAACTTTTTTAGGATTAATAAATTCATCATCAACATGTGCTTTACGATGTTTGGCACTAGACATTTGGTAGCGCAAACGCCTGAAACCATAGCTTGTCGCATCAAAGATACCATCTTGAACTAAGATGAAAACGAAGCCGACAATAAAAAGCAACATACTGACAATGAATAAAATGTCGATAAATTGGGTCCACGTATGTTCGCGAAACAGCCAAATAATCAAACTCAAAACAGGTGAGAATATTGCCCAGAAAATCCATCGGAAATGTTTATTCATATCACGATTACCTCTCGATTCATTAAAAATTTAAAAGTAATTCATCAGCATTTATTTAGTAATAACTATAAAGTTTTTTTAATAGAAATACAAGAAACAAAAAGCACGTAATCTATTGATATTGCTATATTTGTTACACATGTGTGACGGAACTTTTTGTTATAACATTTAAATTATTCAAAAAATTGTGTTGATTTTAAATGTAAAGTACCGATATACTAATATTAAAATATTTCTGATAATTAGAAGGGAATGTTTAATTTGAATCTATAAGGGGGATTGTCAATGCTTAGATATATACTCAAGCGTTTTGGGTACATGCTTATTTCTTTGTTTATCATTATGACTATCACTTTCTTCTTAATGAAATTGATGCCAGGTTCACCGTTTAATGATGCAAAGTTAAGCGCAGATCAAAAGGAGATTTTGAACGAGACCTACGGTTTGAATGATCCAGTCATTGTACAATATTTGCACTACTTAAAGAACGTAGTCACAGGAGATTTTGGGGTTTCATTCCAATATCATAACCAACCAGTGTGGGATTTAATTCAACCTCGTTTGATTCCGTCAATTGAAATGGGACTTGCGGCGATGGTCATCGGGATTGTTTTAGGATTGATTTTGGGTGTTGCAGCAGCAACAAAACAAAATACATGGGTGGATTACTCAGCGACAGTTATTTCAGTTATCGCTGTTTCAGTACCATCATTCGTATTAGCAGTATTATTACAATATGTGTTCTCAGTAAGATTAAGATGGTTCCCAGTAGCAGGTTGGGAAGGTATTTCAACAGCTATTCTGCCATCACTCGCACTTTCAGCAGGCGTACTTGCGACAGTCGCACGATACATACGAGCGGAAATGATCGAAGTGCTGAGTTCTGATTATATTTTACTTGCGAGAGCCAAAGGGAATTCAATGATGCGTGTGCTATTCGGCCATGCATTACGAAATGCATTGATTCCAGTTATCACAATCATCGTGCCGATGTTAGCTGGAATTTTAACAGGGACACTTACAATCGAGAATATCTTCGGGGTTCCAGGACTAGGGGATCAGTTCGTAAGATCGATTCAAACGAATGACTTCTCTGTCATTATGGCAACCACTCTTTTATTCAGTACGTTATTCATCGTATCGATTTTCATAGTGGATATTTTATATGGAATTATCGATCCGCGTATTAGGATACAAGGAGGTAAGAAATAATGGCAGAAGACAAAAAACAACACTTGCATGGAGATTACTCCAATGCAACGTTATCACATACGACAGATGGCGAGAATGCGCCTGACTTTATCTTAGTAGAACAAGATATTGATAAAGAACCAGAAATTCAACGTGAAAGTAAAAACTTCTGGCAAGATGCTTGGAGCCAATTAAGACGAAATAAACTTGCAGTAGTCGGGATGATCGGATTAATTTTAATCATCATCATGGCACTTGTCGGTCCTTTAATCAGCAGCCATGATTATGCTGAACAAGATGTAGACCGCAGAAACTTACCAGCAAAAATACCTGTCTTAGACAAAATACCTTTCTTACCGTTTGACGGTGTAGGTGCAGATGGTAAAGACGCATATAAAGAAGCTGGTGTGAAAGAGAACTTCTGGTTTGGGACAGACCAATTAGGTCGTGACTTATGGTCACGTACTTGGCAAGGTGCACAAGTATCATTATTCATCGGTGTTGTTGCCGCCGCATTAGATATCTTTATCGGTGTAGTTTACGGGGCAATATCCGGATTCTTTGGAGGACGAACAGATGACGTCATGCAGCGGATTATAGAAATCATCGCTTCTATTCCGAACTTGATTGTCGTAATTTTATTCGTATTGATTTTCGAACCTTCAATTTGGACAATTATTTTAGCAATGGCCATTACAGGATGGATTGGCATGAGCCGTGTTGTTCGTGGTGAGTTCTTAAAATTAAAAGGACAAGAATTCGTATTAGCATCACGTACATTAGGGGCTTCTAAAGGGAAATTGATTTTCCGTCATATTTTACCAAATACATTAGGAGCAATTGTTGTAACTTCAATGTTCACAGTACCAAGTGCAATTTTCTTCGAAGCATTCTTAAGCTTCATCGGTATCGGTGTACCAGCACCTAAAACATCACTTGGTTCATTAGTAAATGACGGACGTGCGATGTTATTGATTCATCCGCATGAATTATTTATTCCAGCATTGATTTTAAGTTTATTGATTTTATTCTTCTACTTATTCAGTGATGGATTACGTGATGCATTCGATCCGAAAATGCGTAAATAAGGGAGGCAAAAAGGATGTCAGATAAAATATTAGAAGTAAACGACTTGCATGTCTCCTTTGATATTGATGCTGGAGAAGTGCAAGCTGTACGTGGTGTAGACTTTTATTTGAGAAAGGGAGAAACCCTTGCGATTGTAGGTGAATCAGGTTCTGGTAAATCAGTGACAACGAAAGCACTGACAAAACTCTTCCAAGGAGATGCTGGCCGAATTAAAAAAGGCGAAATTTTATTCTTAGGTGAAGACTTAGCACAAAAACCTGAAAAAGAATTAATCAAATTAAGAGGTAAAGACATCTCTATGATTTTCCAAGATCCGATGACGTCGTTAAATCCAACGATGCAAATAGGTAAACAAGTGATGGAACCTCTGATTAAACATCGTAACTATAGTAAATCACAAGCGAAAAAACGTGCGCTAGAGATTTTAGAAATGGTAGGTTTACCAAACGCGAAACAACGCTTTAAAGCTTATCCTCACCAATTCTCAGGTGGGCAAAGACAACGTATTGTCATTGCGACAGCACTCGCATGTGAACCAAAAGTATTAATCGCAGATGAACCGACAACAGCATTAGACGTGACAATGCAAGCACAAATTTTAGACTTGATGAAACGTCTGCAACAAAAAATTGATACATCAATTATTTTCATTACGCATGACTTAGGTGTCGTCGCAAATATCGCAGACCGTGTTGCAGTTATGTACGGTGGACAAATGATTGAAAGAGGAGAAATTGATGAAATATTCTATGACCCTCAACATCCATATACTTGGGGGCTGTTATCTTCAATGCCTGACTTAGAAACAGGTAATGATATTGAATTAACAGCAATCCCAGGAACACCGCCAGACTTATTGCACCCACCAAAAGGAGATGCATTCGCACCACGAAGTCAATATGCATTAGATATCGATTTTGAAGAAGAGCCGCCATGGTTCAAAGTATCACCGACACACTTTGTGAAATCATGGTTGTTAGATGAAAGAGCGCCGAAAGTTGAACCGCCAGAGCTTGTGAAACAACGTCAAAGAAAAATGGCGAATAAGTTTGATAAACCACAACGACAAGAGGGGGTGGCGTTCAATGAAGGATAATCGTGAACAAAAATTTAACGAATCAAATACAGCGCTAGAGCAACAAAAAAATATTGAACAAGAACAAAGGGAAACAGCTGAACAACGTCAACAAGAACCGTCACAAGAAGTGTTGCTTGAAGTTAATAACTTAAAACAATACTTTAATGTCGGAAAGCGTAATGAAGTTCGTGCTGTTGAAGGTATTTCATTCAAGATATTCAAAGGGGAAACATTCGGCTTAGTAGGAGAATCTGGTTGCGGGAAGTCAACCACTGGTAAAGCCTTAATTAAGTTGAATGACGCGACAGCTGGAGAAGTTTATTACGAAGGGGTTAACATACAAGATATTAAAAAGCGTAAAGATATGTTGAAATTCAATAAGAAAATCCAAATGATTTTCCAAGATCCATACGCTTCATTGAACCCGAGATTAAAAGTGATGGATATCGTTGCAGAAGGTATTGATATTCATAAATTAGCAAAGAATACGAAAGATCGTAAAAAACGCGTATATGACTTATTAGAAACAGTAGGTTTAAATAAAGAACACGCGAACCGTTATCCGCATGAGTTCTCTGGTGGACAAAGACAACGTATCGGTATTGCACGTGCTTTGGCAGTTGAACCAGAATTCATCATCGCAGATGAACCGATTTCAGCGCTAGACGTTTCAATTCAAGCACAAGTGGTCAACTTATTGTTGAAACTTCAACGTGAGAAAGGTATTACTTTCTTATTCATTGCCCATGACCTATCTATGGTGAAATATATTTCAGATAGAATTGCGGTTATGCATTTCGGTAAAATTGTAGAATTAGGGACTGCGGATGAAATCTATAATCATCCTTTACATCCTTACACACAATCTTTGCTATCAGCAGTACCTCAACCAGATCCTGAAAGTGAACGTACAAGAACACGTATTGTCTATAAAGAAGATGCTGAAAAGAATGATGAACGTTCATTACAAGAAATCAATCCAGGACATTATGTCTTTGTGACAGATGAGGAAGCGCAAGAATTAAAACAAAGATTACAACAAACAGTGTAAGGGGGATAAAGCGATGAAGAAAAAATTAATTTCATTAGCCATGATGCTTGCTGCAGCAGCCCTCATACTCAGTGGGTGCAGTCAAGGCGGCGGTATTTATGATGATAAAGGGCAAGTGTATCGAGAAGTAATTTCTCAAGATATGAGTACATTAGATAGTGTATTAGCTTCTGATGAAGTTTCATTCAACACATATAACCAAGTATTTGAAGGTTTATATACATTGGATGGAGAAGATAAAATCCAGCCAGGTGTTGCTAAAGAAAAGCCGAAAAAAAGTAATGGCGGTAAAACTTTAACGATTGAACTTAGAAAAGATGCGAAGTGGTCAAATGGCGATCCAGTTACTGCACATGACTTCGTCTTTGCTTGGAGAAAAGCATTGAAACCTGAAACAGCATCTGAATATGCTTATATTATGTATGATTTAAAGAATGCTCAGAAGATAAATGAAGGTAAAATGTCTCCCGATAAATTAGGCGTTAAAGCTTTAAATAAATATAAACTTCAAATTGAACTAACTAAACCGTTACCATATTTTGATCAAATGCTAGCGTTTGGTACATACATGCCACAAAATGAAAAAGTTGCGAAAAAGTATGGCAAGAGATATGGGACAACTGCTGACAAAGTTGTCTATAACGGTCCATTCAAAGTGAAAGAGTGGAAAGTAGAAGATAAAATTCTTTTAGAAAAAAATGAAGATTACTGGGACAAAAAAGCAGTTAAATTGGATAAAGTTAGCTATAAAATATTGAAAGACCAACAAGCAGGTGCATCTTTATATGATACAGGTTCAGCAGATGTTACGGAAATAACTTCTGAACAGGTAGATAAATACGAAAAGAATCCTGCACTGTTCAAAAGACTATTTGCTTCTACGTTCTTCTTGAAATTGAATGAAAAAGAACAAAAAGAATTTAAAAACAAAGATATGCGTTATGCAGTAGCACAATCTATCAACAAAAAAGATTACGTTGATACAGTCTTAAATAATGGATCTGCACCATTTGATGGCTTTACAGCTAAGAAAACAGCTATTCTTGAAGATGGTAAAGATTATGCTTCATTGGTAAAATCTCCATTGAAATATAATCCGAAAGAAGCTAAAGCACATCTTGAAAAAGCGAAGAAGGCTCTTGGTAAAGATGAATTCACATTCACTTTAAATACTCAAGATACAGCATCAGCAAAAATTTCAGCACAATTTATCAAGTCTGAAATGGAGAAAAACTTACCAGGTGTAACTGTCAATATTAAACAATTACCATTCAAACAGCGTGTCACAGCTGAATTATCAATGAATTATTCTATGTCTCTATCTGGATGGGGACCAGACTATCCAGACCCGATGACTTTCTTAGACATTATGACTACTGGAAATGCTCAAAACAATACAGATTGGGGCAGTAAACAGTATGATGATATGTTAAAAGAAGCTAATGGACCTTTATTAAAGAATCCAAAAGAGAGAATTAATAAATTGAAAGAAGCAGAAGAATTAATGTTGAAAGAAGCACCAGTTGCACCACTTTATCAACAAGGTAGAGCTTACTTGAAAAATCCACAAATTAAAGGTGTAGTTTATCACCAAGTTGGTGGTAGAGATTCATTGAAAACAGCCTACATCGATAAAGATATCGATAGAAAAACAGGTAAGAAAAAGAAAGATAAAGAGTAATAAACAAAGGGATAATTTTTCACACAATAAGGGGATTTAAATATTGAAACACGGTCAGTTTTGGCCGTGTTTTTCTTTATGCTTAATTTAAGAAAATCGTAGTCTTTGACTTTATGTACGCTTAACCCTAGCATGACAAGTAAGAGAGACAAGAACAGGAGAGGGTTATATGTTGCCGGTCAGTATATTAGACCAAACGCCCATTACTAAAAATCAAACGTCACAAGAAGCTTTAAAACAAACGATAGAACTTGCGCAACTTGCAGATCAATTAGGATATACACGTTATTTAGTCGCAGAACATCATAATTTGAAAGATGTGATTGGAACATCTCCAGAAATCTTAACGATGCATTTATTGAATCAAACTAAAGATTTGCGCATAGGTTCTGGTGGTGTTATGTTGCAGCATTATCATCCGCTTAAAATAATCGAACAATTTCATTTAATGGATGAATTATCTAACCATCGTGTAGATTTGGCGGTAGGAAAAGCACCAGGAGGATATCCTAAGGTAACTGAAATCTTAAAAGAAGAGTTGAAAGAGCACTACTTTTCATTTGATGAGAAATTTGAGATATTGAATCGCTTGAACACTCAAAATTTTGATAATTCATCTAAATACGCAGAATTAAAAACGGCCAAACGTCAAAGCGAAACCTCAAGTGTACCTGTATATTTACTGGGCACGAGCTTAAACTCAGTAATACAAGCTGCAGAGGCTAAAGTTGGTGTCATCTATGCATTCTTTATTAACGCTGAACAAGAAGCGTTAGAGGAGGCTTTAGAGGCTTATAAATCACGCTTCCCAGAAGGACGCTTTATTGTAAGTATACCCGCTATGGTTACAGCAGTTGGTGATAATCAATTACCATTTCGATTTTCACAACGTCATTTTGAATTGATTTCTAAAGATGGCAGACGCACGGTTTTAAATACTAAAGCACAAGTTGATGATTATTTATCACAAACTGATGAAACATTTGAAGTGACAGAAAAACGTATGCATATTATTAGTGGAAATAAGGAAGAAGTCCAAAGCAAGTTAGATGAAATTAATAGGAAGCATATGGTTGATGAGTGGATGTTGCACATGCCGATTCCAAATCATAAATTGCGAATGAATACAGTAAGACAACTTGCACCAACAAATTAGAAAAAAGGAGCGCTACGCGTGAATGATACTATAAAAATAACTTCAGCATCACGTGATTTTGATCAAGCTGGACATTTAAGCTATGTCGCGATTGGTGATATGTGTCATGCGATGTTAGGGAGTCAGAATGACCGATTAATTGAACACTATATGCAGAAAATGTATCACAAGAAAAAGAATCGCTTCAGCTATGAACATACACTTCAAGCAACGATTAATGATAAAGTAGCAGGGTTGATGACATGTATGCCATATCGTGACTTAGAACGAAGTTTAGTTTCGACAGTCATTCAAATTGCTTTGTTAAAACACATTTTTGTGTTTCCGCATATTTTGAATTATTATCAATCTATCTTGTCATTAATTCGTATGCAAGAAGGTGAAGATGATGAGTATCATGTCAGTATGTTATCTGTTTCATCCGAGTTTCAACGTAGAGGTGTCGGACAAGCATTGTTGGAAGAAGCGGAACATAAAGCTAAAGCAGCAGGATTTAATAAGATTTCGCTAACTGTAAATCAAATCAATTACAAAGCAAATGCCTTATATCAAAAGTTAGGTTATGAAAAAGTGGGTGAAGCAAAGGCCTCAATGATTACATTAAATAGAATGAGAAAACACTTAACTTAATAACATAACTATGACTTTTAAAATGTGATACGGCACATTGACTTGTATAATAGATTGTTGAATGTTAGTATAAAAATGTAAATTAAATATCTCATTGCTAGGGGTGCCGAAATGGCTGAAAGATATACCATCAACCCTTTGAACCTGATCTAGTTAGTACTAGCGTAGGGAAGCGTACATAGATGATTAAGAAACAGAAATTCAATATGACGATAGATGGACATAGAGATATGTTTATTTTTAGTTGTATATGTATAAAATCCTTACGCATTCATAAAATTATGAATGCGTTTTCTTATTTGTCTTGTCTTGATGTTTTATAGGCCTCCTAGCAATGATGCAGGGAGGAATTATTTTATGAAACAAGAAGAAATTGAATTGAAAAAAGGTTTTCCAGCAAGCAGACGTGTCTTTAAACAAGGGGCAGATGAAGATATTCGTGTGCCGTTTCGTGAAATTGAACTCAGTGATACGGTGACAGATTACAGCACACAAAAGAACGAACCTTTTACAGTGTATGATACAGCGGGTGTATATCACGAAGAAGGTTATGAAGTAGACGTCCAAAAAGGTATTCCGAAATTACGTTCTAACTGGATTGAAGCGCGTGAAGATGTAGAAGCATATGAAGGACGTAAGGTGCAATCGATTGATAATGGCTTTAAAAAAGAAGGTCATCATAAATTCGTTGAAACGCCATTTAAATATCAGCCTAAACGTGCACAAGAAGGTAAACGTGTGACACAAATGTATTATGCAAAACAAGGTATCATCACAAAAGAAATGAAATTTGTGGCTGCGCGTGAAGGTGTCGAACCAGAATTTGTCAGAGATGAAATTGCGAGAGGTCGCGCAATTATTCCTAATAACGTGAACCATCCTGAATCTGAACCGATGATTATTGGTAAAAACTTCCAAGTAAAAATTAATGCGAATATCGGTAATTCTGCAGTGTCTTCATCGATTGAAGCGGAAATTGAAAAATTAGTATGGGCCACACACTGGGGTGCAGATACAATTATGGATTTATCTACAGGTAAAAACATTCATGCGACACGTGAATATTTATTAAGAAATTCACCTGTTCCTGTAGGTACAGTTCCAATTTATCAAGCATTGGAAAAAGTAAATGGTATTGCGGAAGATTTAACATGGGAAATCTATCGTGACACATTAATTGAACAAGCAGAACAAGGTGTAGACTACTTTACTATCCATGCAGGTGTATTACTACGTTATGTTCCATTAACTGTTGATCGTTTAACAGGTATTGTTTCTCGCGGAGGTTCTATCATGGCGCAATGGTGTTTAGCGCATCACGAAGAAAGCTTCTTATATGAACACTTTGATGATATTTGTGAAATCTTAAATCGTTATGATATTGCGGTATCTTTAGGAGATGGATTAAGACCAGGTTCAATTTATGATGCGAACGATGAAAGCCAAATTTCAGAATTAAAAACATTAGGTGAATTAACGGATATCGCTTGGAAACATGATGTTCAAGTTATGATTGAAGGTCCAGGACATATTCCAATGCATAAAATTAAAGAAAACCAAGATTTAGCAGATTTTTACTGTAAAGAAGCACCGTTCTATACATTAGGGCCTCTTACAACAGATATCGCACCAGCTTATGACCATATCACATCTGCCATCGGAGCAGCACAAATCGCAAGTCATGGTACCGCAATGCTTTGTTATGTTACACCTAAAGAACACTTATGTTTACCAAATAAAGACGATGTACGTGAAGGTGTAATTACTTATAAAATTGCAGCACATGCGGCAGATTTAGCGAAAGGCTTGAAAGGTGCATCAGAACGTGATGATGCAATTAGTAAAGCACGTTTTGAATTCCGTTGGATTGACCAATTCAATTTATCTTTAGATCCAGAGCGTGCGCGTGAATATCGTGATGAAACCTTACCAAAAGAGTCAGCAAAAGTTGCACACTTCTGTAGTATGTGCGGACCTAAATTCTGTTCAATGCGTATTTCTCATGATTTACGTCAACATCATTTTGATGAGCAAGAAAGACAAGATGCGATGAAAGAAAAAGCGAAAGATTTCGTAGAACAAGGCAGTAAGATTTATCAATAATTAGAAGTAAACTAATAAAGATAGCACCAGTACAAGAAAATTAATGTACTGGTGCTGTTTTTTTTACTTATAGCGCATGGAAAACCGCAATAAAAACTGTACCGATATAAAAAGTCAAACTCGCGTAAATCCAAAAGTAATTCGTACCGATAGATTCAGCACGTTGTTGAGCATTATGAAAGAACGGAAGGTTACCGTTTTTAATCAATGAAACACCCACAAAGAATGCAAAAACGATAAAGGAACCAATAAATAAAATTGTGTTAATAACCATATCGTAATGTACAAAAAGACTATACCCCACATAAATCGTTGCTGCGATACAAGCTACTGTTCTTATTATTGTAGAAAGCATGTGCTACACCTCTCATTCATCTTATATCTTTATTATATAACATTTAAGTTAATAGAGGTATTACTATTTAGATTGTTCAAGGTTTAAAAAGAGGCAAATAGAAACCGTATACTCAAGAGAAGAATATACGGCTTAAAATACTATTTATCTTGGCTCTTTGTCAAATTCGGTTGATATATAAAA
>NZ_KV840364.1:0-18642 GCF_001839185.1 Staphylococcus sp. HMSC65H10
TTTATTTTGGACTGTATTTATGTCCCAGCCCCTTGTTCATTAGCTATATTATTGAATGGATGCGCCAAGCAATCCGAATCCGATTGAAATAATGACTAATGCAACACCAAAAATAATAGAAACTTTTCCTGATAACTTACAAGTTTTATACAGTAAAACACTCAATAAATAACCAGAAAGTAAAGTCTGTAAGTTAAATACGCTAAGTACTTTATTACCTGGGTCAAATATATTCAAGCTTGTGATCGAAATTTTCACAATATCTAAACCAACAATCACTTGAATCACTAAGACAATCAGTGCTACTAATGAGCTGATTAACAGCGCAAATAATGTTCCCGCAAAAATGCTTTTCTTTTTCACATTAGATTTGAAAATACGCGCAATTGCCCATACGATTAAAAATGCGATAAGTAAATAGAAAAGTTGTGAGAAGAGGCCTCCAATAACAGTGACTGGTCCCATAAACGATCTAGCTTGTTCAACTTGTGCTTGATTCATATTTGGGTTGGTTTGTTTCATGAGTTCTGTCCAATCACTAAAAGCGAAAGTCAACCATAGTGAACTAATAACTACGACAATCCAAATAATTAAATTAAGTATCCATTTTGGACGTTCTCTGAATTTGCTAAAGGAATCCCCTAGCAGTAAGTTAGAATTTTCCATATGCTACTCCTTATGTAAGATTTATTAAGAGCGTATCATAGTCATTAATTTTAATAAATGGTTTTTCTAAAAATGATAAAATTTTTTATTGATGTTTTAATCATTTGATTTCATTGTTAATGAGCGTTGCTTAAATTAGTAGACAACTTTAAAGATTATAAATATCTAACTTTATTAATGTAAAGGTATTCATTTATTTTTAAGTTGTGATATTATGCAATTGTGAGTTTAAAATTAATCGTTAGGAGAGAGGATTAGTGTGAAAAAGAAAATGACATGGATAATTTCAATCATTGCGGCAATTCTACTATTATTTATTATCGCAATCATTGTTAAAAATGCTGAAGGCACATCAAATAAGGAAAATACATATAGTGTCTATAAAGCTAAAAAAGAAAGTCCGCTAACTATGCAAGGTAAAGCTTCTCCAGAAACAGTGAAGTCTTACCAAAATAATTCAACTATCGGTACTTATATCAATACTACTGTTTCAAATGGTCAAGATGTTGAAAAAGGTCAACAAATTATCAGCTATGATACGAGCCAGAATCAACGTCAAAGCTTACTTGATAAAGTGAACCAATCAGAACGTGCAAGACAAAAAGCGCAAGAAAGTGTCAATCGTGCACCAAATGATGAGCAAGCCAACGAACAACTATCAGAAGCACAAGCAAACTTAAATAAAGCGAATCAATCATTAAATCAATTTGATCAACAAATTAACGATAGCTTATTTGCGGCTTTCCCAGGAAAGATAGAAATTATGCAAGAGGATTATCCTAATGAAGGTGAAACGATTCTTCAATTAATTTCAAAAGATCCGCAAATCAAAACAACAGTAACTGAATATGATTTGAATAAAATTAAAGAAGGACAAAAAATTGAATATAAGGTCAACAGCACAGGTGACAAAGGGACAGGTGAAGTTATAAAGATATCTGAACTTCCAACAAGTTATGAAGACAGTCTGAATGAAAATGCGATGAGTGGTGCTTCTGCTGCAGGTGCTTCTGAAGAAGAAGGAGCAGGACAAGCTTCGAATCCTGTTATGAATGATGTATCAGGTAAAGACAGCTCAAACGATGCTTCGAAATATAAAGTGCTTATTGGTCATTTATCTTCTCCAGTACGTGCAGGTTTATCACTAGATGCTTCTGTCGCTACTGACAAAATTAAAATTCCTCAAAATGTATTGGACAAAGATAATACAGTTTATGTTCTAAATAAAGAAAATAAAATTGAAAAACGTAAAATCAAAGTAGAAAAGAAAGAGGGTTCTATTTACGTTAAGTCAGGATTGAAAGAAGGAGAACGTTTAGTTCAAAATCCTAAATCATCTCTAAAAGAGGGAGATAAGATTGAGGTGAAAGAATGATTAAGTTAGAAAACATCAATCGTTCTTTTAAAAATGGAGATAAAGTGAATCATATCTTAAAGGATATTTCCCTGGAAATAAAAAAGGGCGAGTTTATCGCAATTATGGGACCTTCTGGTTCAGGTAAAAGTACGTTGATTAATATCATAGGTTTCATTGATAGAGGCTATGAGGGCGAATACTTATTTAATAACAACAATTATAAAAAGAGTTCGGATAATCAATTAGCTGAAATTAGAAACCAAGTTGTAGGTTTTGTCTTTCAAAATTTTAAATTGATACAAAATAACACAGTGCTAGAAAATGTAAGTATTCCTTTAGTTTATGCAGGTATCGGAAGTCAAGAACGAAAGCAGCGTGTTTTAAATACACTGCATAATGTCGGGCTCTACGATAAAGAAAATTTTGTGCCAAATAAATTATCTGGCGGTCAACAACAACGGGTGGCAATTGCGCGTTCCATAGTGAATCAACCAAAGTTTATTATCGCAGATGAACCTACGGGTGCACTCGACTCAAAAACTTCAGAAGATATAATGGAATTATTTATACGTCTGAATCAAGAACAAGAGACAACGATGATTATGGTGACACATGATAGAGCAGTAGCTGAAAAAGCAGATCGCATCTTCCACATCTTGGATGGGCGCATTCAGGAAGAAGAGGTGATAAAATGAGTCGATTATCTAATATACTCATTGTTTCACTACGTTCAATCATGAAAAATAAGCGGCGTAATATCTTCACGATGATTGGGATTATTATTGGTATTGCGGCTGTGATTACTATCATGGCTTTAGGAAATGGATTCAAAAAGACCGCAAATGAACAGTTTTCAGATTCAGGTGCGTCTAAAGATGCTGCGCTTATTAGCTTTATGCAGTCTACGGATGCTGATATAAAAACAGAGCCTTTTGCACCTAGTGATATTCAATTAGCGGAAAGAGAAAAAGGAGTAGAAAAAGCACAGATTAAAAAAGATAAAGATCAAGCATTTACAGCTAAAGTGACGAATTCACGTAAAAATGGCAATGCAAATATTTACGTGAAGGACCAATTTAGCAATGTAGATGAAGGTCACGGTTTTAATCAAGGTGATAATGCGATTGAAAACAAAGTTGTAACCATTGATAAGAAATTAGCTGAGGATTTATTTGATAAACCTAAAAAAGCAGTTGGACAATCACTATTTATTAATGGACAAGGATTTAAGATTGTCGGTATAACCACGGGTGATGGCTTTGAAAATAATGTCGTACATATGCCGACACAAACGCTTGAACATTATTTACCTAATCTAACGCAAGATTTTGCACAGTTAGAAGTTAAGATCGAAGATGGTTATAACAAAAAAGAAGTAGGTGAACGTGTCGCAAAGGTGTTATCGAAAAAAGGAAGCGGCCAAGCAGCAGGTAGTTATCAATATTCAGATATGGAAGAAATGATGAAAGGCATCAGTAAAATATTTGATGGAATTACGTACTTTGTAGCAGCAGTCGCAGGTATATCTCTATTCATTGCAGGTATTGGTGTGATGAATGTGATGTACATTTCCGTTGCGGAGCGTTCAGAAGAAATCGCAATACGTCGCGCGTTCGGTGCTAAAGCAAGAGATATTGAGATACAATTCTTAGTTGAAAGTGTCGTACTTTGTTTAATAGGTGGCATTATCGGATTATTATTAGGTATCGGAATTGCTTTGCTTGTCGATGTAGTCACACCTGATTATATCAAGAGTGCTGTAAGCTTAGGATCTGTTTTACTCGCAGTGGGTGTATCAACTTTAATTGGTATTATATTCGGTTGGATACCAGCACGTGCAGCAGCTAAAAAAGAATTGATTGATATTATTAAATAAAAAGAAAGCAGACCGAGAGTTGAAAAGTTCTCTGGTCTGTTTTTCTGGATATATAGCACTTCAGCAGTTGATATTATAAAATAGTGGTATATGTGAAAAGAAAGAAATTGTAAAAAGAGAAGGGGCACAAACATGGATATTAAACAAATGGGATATTTTATTGCAGTTGTACAATATGGCGGTATGACAAATGCCTCTAAAGAACTTTATATTGCACAGCCCACAATCAGCAAAGCAATCAAAGATTTAGAAAACGAACTGGGCAGTGCGTTATTTGATCGTAGTAAACGTCATTTAACTTTGACAGACAGCGGAGAGATTTTCTATAAGAAATCATTGGAAATTATGAATTTGTTTGAGAACCTGCCTAAAGAAGTGAATCAGTTAAAGGGACTTGAAGCGGGTCATATCAGTATTGGATTATCAGCTGTCATGAACATGAATAAATTCATTGATACACTAGGTAATTTCCATCAAATGTATCCAAATATTACGTACAATTTGGTAGAGGATGGCGGGAAGGCATTAGAATCTCAAATCATCAATAATGAAATTGACATTGGCATTACAACTTTGCCTGTAGACAGTGCTATCTTTGAATCTATTCCACTTTATACAGAGGATATTTTGTTGGTTGTTAGTGAAACACATCCATTCGCTGGACGTGAAATGGTAGAAATGCATGAGTTAGCAAATGAAGATTTTATATTGTTTAATGAAGATTTCTATTTAAACGATAAAATTATAGAAACAGCTAAACGTTCTGGTTTTGTGCCTAAGACTATTTCCAAAATTTCGCAATGGAACTTTATCGAAAACTTATTAACAGCTGGATTAGGAGTCAGTATCCTACCAGAAAACATTGTGAAAATGCTGCGTGGGCCTATTCATAGTGCGAAAATTAATGATGCTTCTATGAGATGGCAACTAGGTGTGATTTGGAAAAAAGAAAAGTATATCAACTATGCGACAAGAGAATATATTGATTACATGAAATCATCATTAACTATATAAAACTAGACAAAGGACGTCACTTTTTGCGACAACATAAGGGCGTCCTATTTTTATTAGATTGTAATATACCTAAAGGGGGTATATGATAAATGTGGGAGTAAAGAAAGGGTGAAAGGTACGTTGAAAAGAATCGGAATGGTTATGTTAACGTCGTCTCTGATACTTACTGCTTGTTCAAATGATCAAGAGGACACACAAACCTCAAGTCAAAATGCTCAAAATACAACACAAGATAAACAGACTTCAAAAGAGGGAGAACATCACATGGGGCATCATCATGGTCAAATGCCTGAACATATGCATCATGCACGTCACAGTCAGTTTGATGAGGGGGATGATGTTAGATTAAAAGAAGGCCACATGCCAGGCATGATGAATGCTGACGGTAAAGTTAAAGGCGCTTATAATACATGTGTGTACGAAGTCAGCTATCAACCAACTGATGGCGGTAAAAAAGTTTCTCATCACAAATGGGTCGTGAATGAGGAAATAGAAAATGCACCGAAAGAAGGTTTCAAAAAAGGGGACACTGTTACTTTGAAAGCGAATCATATGAAGGGTATGAAAGGTGCGAAAGCAACAATCGATAAAGTAGAAAAAACAACAGTTTATACAGTGGACTATAAAGATAAAGATAATGGCAAGATGGTTAAGAATCATATGTGGATGACTGAAGATGAATTGTCACCAAGATAAGTAAAGTTCACTAGAATGTCATAATGGGGTATAAAGCGAATGTTTAAGAGGTTGCACAGATCATACAATTATATTTAACGGTATTTTCAATGCTTTCATTTCTAAAGCAAGACAGTTGTTCGGTAAAATGAACAGCTGTTTTTGTGTGCTTTTAAATTTATTGTTAAGACTGTCAGAAAGGGGTATATACGTTATGGAACAAGATTGATGGTAACAAAAGTTCGTATTTGGAAGAAAAGTAATCGATGTTATCGCTTTCATAGAAAAAAGTAATAGGTAGTATCTAAAATCGATATTTTTATTATACACAGAATTGTCATAGAATAAGGAATGTAAGTCAAAAGAATGTGTATAAATAGTGATGGACACTAGATTCAGACACCAGAATCGATTTGGAAATGACCATTTATACGCTTATTTTTAAGGAAAGGTGTTAGCTTATGACATCGAAGGTTTTAAAGATTATCTTCCAAATTATCTTGATTATGGGCATCACGTATTTAGGCAACACCCTTCAGCACCTTTTGCATATTCCATTAGCTGGAAGTATCGTCGGCCTAGGACTCTTTTTCCTACTATTACAATTTAAAATTATACCTGTCAAATGGGTCGAAGCGGGTTCCAACTTCTTGCTAACAACGATGGTGTTTTTCTTTATCCCTTCCGTCGTTGGTGTAATGGATATCATAGGTGACATACACCTCAACTTTATTTTGTTCTTCGGCGTCATCATTCTCGGAACAATAGCTGTCGCTTACGTCTCTGGGCTAATTGCTGAGAAGATGGCCAGAAGACAACATGGTGGTAAGGGGAGTCACACATCATGATTATTTTAAAAGACATCATAATGATAGTACTGACAGTGGTTATGTATCTTGCAGCGAAGAAGCTGCACAAGAGATTTCCTAGCCCATTCTTAAATCCAGCCCTAGTTGCTTCAATTGGAATTATAATCGTGTTATTGTTGTTCCGTCAGAATTATAATTCTTACATGGCAGGCGGCCATTTAATTAATTACTTGCTGAGCTGTACGGTTGTTTGCTTAGCTTATCCGCTTTATATCAATCGCCATAAAATATTTGAAAACTTCAATATTATTTTTACAAGCGTATTGACTGGCGTATTACTCAATTTTGTGTTAGTTTATTCGTCGTTGAAGATTTTAGGCTTCAATAAAGAAGAAATTGTCACATTATTACCGCGTTCCATCACAGCAGCGGTTGGTATCCAAGTATCTCACCAAATGGGCGGTGCAGATACAATTACAGTACTATTTATTATTACCACTGGCTTAATCGGCAGTATGCTCGGCTCATTGCTGTTGCGTATGGGGAACTTTAGAACTTCCATTGCAAAAGGGCTTGCATTTGGAAATGCATCACATGCGTTCGGAACAGCAAAAGCCTTAGAATTAGATTTAGAATCAGGTGCATTCAGTTCAATTGGTATGATTCTGACTGCAGTCATCAGTTCAGTGTTGTTACCAATCCTGATTATTCTTTTTTATTAGCATTAGAATATATAGACACACTTTGCATAACGCAGCATCAAACACTAACTAAAGGGTAGTTTGAATACAGTTACTTTTTTAATGAATAGAAAGGGGCTATTTTTAAAATGGCAAAAATTAAAGCAAATCAAGCACTTGTAGAAGCTTTACTACAATGGGATATTGATCACTTATATGGTATCCCAGGCGACTCTATCGACGCAGTAGTTGATAGTTTACGTACAGTAAGTGAACAAATTAAATTCTATCATGTTCGTCATGAAGAAGTAGGAAGCTTAGCAGCTTCAGCTTACACAAAACTTACTGGTAAAATCGGCGTATCATTAGCAATCGGTGGTCCAGGTGCGATTCACTTATTAAATGGTATGTATGACGCTAAAATGGATGGCGTTCCTCAATTAGTGCTAGTAGGTCAATCTAATAGTACTGTACTTGGTACTAAAGCTTTCCAAGAAACAAATTTATTATCATTATGTGAAGATGTTTCAGTATACAACCGTCAAATCTCAGAAAAAGATGACGATATCTTTGGTATCGTAAACGAAGCTATTAAAACAGCTTACGAGAAAAAAGGTGTGGCAACTTTAATCTTGCCTAACAACTTATTAACTAACAAAGTTAAAGATACAACTAATAAAGTTGTAAACAAAAAACGCCCAACAATCCCAGCACCAAACACAGCTAAAATTAAAAAAGCTGCAAAATTAATTAATAAAGCTAAAAAACCTGTAATGTTAATGGGTACTGGTGCAAAACATGCTGGACCTGAAGTAGAAGCTTTAATCAATAAAGCACAAATCCCTACAATCATCACTTTACCAGCTAAAACAATCATTCCAGATGACCACCCATATAACTTAGGTAACATCGGTAAAATCGGTACAAAACCTGCATATCAAGCAATGCAAAATGCTGACTTATTAATCATGGTAGGTACAAACTATCCATATGTTGACTACCTTCCTAAGAAAAATATCAAAGCCGTTCAAATCGACATTGATCCAAGTGCAATCGGTCACCGTTTCAAAGTAAATGCTGGAATTATCGGTGACGCTAAAATCGCGTTAACTGAATTAACAAACCTTGTTAAACCAGTTAAAAATCGTAAATTCTTAAAAGAAGCATTAGATAACATGGCTACTTGGAAAGAATGGATGGAAAAAGACCTTAACAATGATTCTTATCCAATCCGTCCAGAACACTTGATGCAAGCTATCAACAGAGAAGCAGACAATGACGCTGTATTCTCAATTGATGTTGGTACTTCAACAGTATGGTCAACACGTTACCTAAACCTTAAACCAAGTAACGAATTCATTATTTCTAGTTGGTTAGGTACAATGGGTTGCGCGTTACCAGGTGCAATTGCATCTAACGTAGCATTCCCTAACCGTCAAGTTATCGGTATCGCTGGTGACGGTGGTTTCCAAATGGTAATGCAAGACTTCGCAACAGCTGTTCAATATAACATGCCAATGGTTATCTTCGTATTGAACAACAAACAATTAGCGTTCATCAAATACGAACAACAAGCAGCTGGTGAATTAGAATATGTAATCGACTTCTCAGATATGGATGTTGCTAAATTCGCTGAAGCATGCGGCGGTGCTGGTTACACATTAGAAGATCCAGCAGACATCGATACTGTTGTTGAAGCTGCATTAAATGAAAACAGACCAACAATCGTAAACGTACATGTTGATGCGAACGCTGCACCACTTCCAGGTAAAATTGTACCGGATGAAGCAATCAACTATGCTAAATGGGCATACAGATCTATTACTGAAGATAAAAAATTAGACTTTGATGAAATCCCACCACTTTCAGTAGCAGCTAAACGTTTCTTATAATATTTAAGAAATGAACTGAATACTCAATTTCGACGAGTAGTGCATTTTGCATTACTCGTCTTTTTTTACATCGAATTGATATTGAAATATTCTGTCAACTCCACTATACTCTAGTTATTCATGAAAAAATACATAGAGCGAAAGCAGGCGATACATGTGGACTTTTTTTATTTTCCAGTAGATGAAGACATAAAGTTAGCACAACCTGAAACATTCATGGCTGAACCTTTATTTCAAGTGATTGAACAAGATAGAGCATTTCTTTCAACGTATTTACCGTTCATTGATCATACATTAACGGTGGAAGATGAACTCAACTTCATTAAGTTAATGTTGAAGAAACAGGCTGCAGGTGAACATCGCCTTTTTGTGATTTACTATCGAGACCAAGTAGTTGGCACTATTGATATACAGCAAATTGATTTAGAAAATAAAAAAGCTTTTGTAGGATATTGGTTGCAGAGTAAGTATAATGGCTTAGGAATCATTGCCCGTTGCCTACATAAAATCTGTGATTTTGCATTCAATACTTTGGATTTAAATAAG
Organism: Staphylococcus sp. HMSC65H10; assembly: GCF_001839185.1. Taxonomy (NCBI): domain Bacteria; kingdom Bacillati; phylum Bacillota; class Bacilli; order Caryophanales; family Staphylococcaceae; genus Staphylococcus; species Staphylococcus sp. HMSC65H10. The sequence goes on from NZ_KV840364.1 coordinate 9,516, forward strand.
TTATCGCTGCACATCAACACTAAAAACAAAGTCAGTCAAAAAGTCGCAGAACGTGCAAACTTCCGTTTTGTTGGAACGGATAAAGATGAGTCATTTGAACGTGGACAATTTGAAGACTTTCATAGATACGCTTTGCTGAAACATGAATTCAATACAGAAACTTCATTGTAAATTAAGATAACACTTATCAACTTTATAAAAACGTTGTTATACTGATGTTATAAAGAAAGATAGGAGTTGTTGGTGTTGAGCGAACGTAAATTAGTGGCAGAAACAGAAATTGAAGTAAACGGCTATGATATTGATGCGATGGGTATCGTCAGCAATATTGTCTATGTCCGTTGGTTTGAAGATTTAAGAACAATATTTGTAAATAAGCATCTAACCCCTTCTGAAATGTTGAAACAAAATATTTCACCTATACTTATGCATACTGAAATTGATTATAAGATACCACTTACTATTCACGACAAACCCGTTGGCAAATGCTGGTTAACGAAAATCAGTCGTTTAAAATGGGTGTTTGAATTTGAAATCAGTACAGGTAATCAAATCCATTGCCAAGGTATGCAGTATGGCGGGTTCTACAATATTGTTGAACAAAAAGTAGTACCAGTACCTGATGCTTTCAGAGTTTTATAAGCTACATTAAATCTTCGGAAAATGAATGTTTTTCGAAGATTTTCATATACATAGAAAGAGGATTGATAGTCATGACTGAACATCCGCATTTAAAAGCTATAAAAGCAGCATTTCCTCAAACAATTCCAATTTTTGCAGGGTTTTCATTTATTGGTATTGCTTATGGTATTTATATGCATTCATTAGGATTCCCACCAATTTATGCGATGCTGATGAGTTTGTTGATTTTTGCAGGATCCATGGAATTTGTGGCCGGAAGTTTATTATTAGTTCCATTTAATCCATTAAGTGTCTTCGTATTGACACTTATGCTGAATTCCAGACACTTATTTTATGGTATTTCCATGTTGGACCGATTTAAAGGGACAGGAAAATATAAGCCATACTTAATTTTGGGGATGTGTGATGAAACCTTCGTAATTAATAATATGGCGAATGTACCTAAAAATGTCGATAAGACCTTATTTATGTTCTATGTCACATTGTTAAATCAATTTTATTGGTTTTTCGGTACGACAATCGGAAGTCTGTTCGGTGTCTTTATTAAGTTTGATACAAAAGGCTTAGATTTTGTGATGGTCGCTCTTTTCGTTGTAATCTTTTTAGAGTCTTGGTTGAAAGAAAAGAATCATGTAAGTTCATTAATTGGGTTGGCTATCCCTATAATTTGTTTGGTCATCTTCGGACCTAATCAATTCATCTTACCTTCAATGATTTTAATTGTGCTCGCATTGACTATCCTCAGAGGATATTTCGCAAGAAAGGGTGTGGCTTAATATGACCTTAACCCAACAAATTTTAACGATTGCGGTTGTTGTGATTGGAACGATGTTGACACGCTTCTTGCCGTTTTTAATCTTTTCTAAAGATAAAGAAACACCAAAGTTTGTACAATATTTAGGCGCTGTACTTCCTGCAGCGGTATTTGGTTTCTTAGTCGTTTATGCGTTACGTAAAACGCCTATCTTAACTGGCAATCATGGGCTGCCAGAGTTGATGGCGATTTTAGTGATTATTATCTTGCATGTGATTAAACGTAATATGTTGATTTCAATTGCGGGTGGTACAATCGCTTATATGATATTAGTTCAATTTGTATTTTAAAAAGCAATCCTTACATTTACTTAATTTTTAAAGTGAAATGTAAGGATTGCTTTATTTTAGATGAATGTAAGGAATTGTTATGGTAAGAAAAGTTTTGAATACTATCGCAACTGTTGTTCTTCAAAGTGATTAAGTTTCCAAATAATCACAGATACTAACCAAAACAATAAGAACACGCCAACGAGCAGATAACCTAAATGATTAAATTCAATTGATGCAACTTCATCCCAAAAAGGACTGTGCAATTTAAAATGTTCGCCAATCATTTGTAGTATTTCTACAGTACCGATTATCAACGCAGCTATGACGGAGATGGCGGTAATGGTAATATTGTAATAAATTTTACGAACTGGTTTTAGAAATGCCCAGTGATAAGCAGACTTCATGAGCGCGCCATCTAGTGTATCTAATAAACTCATGCCTGCCACAAATAATAATGGAAGTGCGATAATGCCAGCAAAAGGCAATGACTGTTCAGCAGCTCCAGATGATAATGCAAGCAAAGCAATCTCACTTGCAGTATCAAAGCCTAATCCAAATAGGAAACCTAATGGTAAAACGTGCCAACTTCTGTTGATGAATTTAAAATAAGGACCAACAAATCGTTGAATAAGCCCTCTAGAAGCTAACAATTGATCCAGTTCATCGTCAGAAACTTGTTCAAAGCGTAAACGCATAAATAAACGAATCAATGACACTAAGATAATTAAGTTCAAAATACCAATTAGTAGTAGAAACAGACCAGAAACCATCGTTCCGATGATTCCACCTATAGCTTGAAAGAGGGGCATCTGTCGCTGTGCCCATGATACTGAAACACCTAATAAAAGTGCCATGATAAAAACTACGCTGGAATGGCCGATAGAAAAATAGAAGCCAACACCTGACGGATTTTGTTTTTCTTGCATCAGTTTGCGAACTGTATTATCAATAGCTGCAATGTGGTCAGCATCAAATGCATGACGTAAACCTAGTGTATATGCTAAGATACCCATTCCGAATAAAATAGGGTGTGTATGTGCACCCATCCATAAACAAGTAACACCTATCAGGTGCAATAATATAATAATGATTAAATAAGGAAGCATATCTTTAATATGAGTAGTCCTGATGTTCAATAGCGTCATCTGCTTTCTGCATTTTATAATTTAGTCAATATAATAAATTAACTATGAAAGAACTCTATTATTTTAATACGAATAAACAAGTAAGTAAATAACTAAAAGAGAATGGAGCTATTGTATTGAAAAAGTGATTTTCAAGTCTGCATAGGGTAAGTGAAAATAAGGATATATAGTGAAAGAGAGGTTTTTATCTGTGTCAGATATTGATTATATTTCATCTTTTGATGGTGTGAATCTCTACAGTAAAATTACGTTAGGTGAACAGCCAATGGCTAATTTGATTATTGTACAAGGATTGTCAGAAGAATTAGATGACTATGATGGTGTGGCTTCAACATTTAATGAATATGATTATAATGTCATTCGTTATGATCAACGAGGTCATGGTAAAACTCCTGGTGACAAAAATCTTTATGAACATGTAGATATCGTCGTAGAAGATTTAAAGGCTGTTGTAGATTATGTTAAAGCACAATTGACAGGAAAAATATTTATTTTAGGCCATGGTGTAGGCGGTACAATAGCGACATTATTTGGTATACGTTATCCGAATGCAGTGCACGGTTATATTTCTGCAGGTGGTTTGTCTCCAACGGGGCAACCTGTCTTTCGTGATGATGTGGTGGATCATTCAGCAGAAATAGAAAATCAGGATGAAGAAGCGGATATTGAGAAACATAAAAGAATCAAAGCATTTAGAGAAGCGGTCCGAGATATGGATATCGAATTTTCTAAGTTTGAAGACAAAGTGTTGATTATGCATGGTGGCAGTGACCGCATTGTAAGTTCTGATGATGCAATCCAATTCTTCAAAGAAGCTAAAACCACACATAAATCATTAAGAATTTATGACGGGTTAGATCATGAGTTATTAAATGTAAGTTCATATCGCGGTATGTTATTATCAGATATTGTAAATTGGTTAGATTTTGAATTATCTATGGAGAACATTGATAAGTAAGCACACCAAGAATAAACAACAATTCAACTGATTCAAGGAGTTTGAAAGAAAATGAAGAAAACACAACCGACCTTACATGATATTGCGAGAATTTCTGGCTTGTCGATTGCGACGGTCAATCAAATATTAGAAGATAAAAAGCATGTTTCTAATGATCAAGCACGTGCACGTGTAGTGGAAGCATTAGAAATGTTAGGCTATGAACCGAGTCGATATATTCAATCTTTACGCGGAGAAAGTATTAAAACAATCGCATTTATTATACCGAGACACGATGCTTACTATGCCTCTGTCATTGATGCGATTGAGCATCAACAAGGTTCAGAGTCTATTCGAATTATTGCGATGGCATCTAATGAACAAGTACAACGTCAAGATGAACTGATTGATTGGTTTGTATCACAACAAGTAGATGGTATTATTGTTTCGCCAGTTTCAGCACAAATGCGTATTTCAAAACGTTGGAGAGACATTCCAATGGTAATTATTGATAATCAAATTGAGGATGAACAGATACCTTACATTGGGTTAAATCATGAAGATATAGCCTATCAAGCTGCTGAACATTTATTGAAACAAAACCATCAATCAATCGCTTTAATTTTAGGTAATCCTGCTTCCAGTGCAACAGCTGATACAAGAATGGGATATAAAGCAGCATTAGAAGATTTTGAACAACAAATGGATGAACGACTAATTTCATATCAATATACTGATTTAAGTTTACAAGCTACAGAAAAATACGGCTATAACACCGTCCAGCAACTCTTTGCGCAATCAAATCATCCAACTGCATTGATTGCTTCGAATCATGCGATGTTGTCTGGTATTTTACAAGCACTTAAAACAAAGGAATTAAAAGTGCCTGAAGATGTTGCAATTGTTACATTAGAAGAGAATAGTTGGAATAAAGTACATTATCCATCATTAACCGCTGTAGGTATTCATGCTGAAACTATCGGCGCATCAATTTTTGCACGCTTAAAACAATTTTTTGAAGGAGAAAGTGAACAAATTCAATCAGATTGGTTAATGGCACAGTTAAATGTCAGAGACTCTAGTGTGCACTCATCTAAAAATGAATAAAAAATAAACAGACTTAGAAACAATGTCTTAAAGAAAGGGAGAAAAGACAGGTTTCTAAGTCTGTTTTTTAGGGATTTTAGAAATGATATACTAGGGATTTTTCAATCAAACGTCATCTCGATTTGGGACAACTGAACGTGCATTTTGTCTGCATACGTGAATAAGGGCAATAGTAGAGACAACAATACTCATAATAATGGCTATGACAGCACCCGATTCTGGATGGTCAACGTGTCCTGTTTCTGGCAAGTCAGCGTATGATGCGGTTTCACCCTGATAGTGTGAGCCTGCATCTTCGCTTTTTGAAGTTGTTGCTGATGCTTGATGCGCATAGGTTTGTCCTGCTGTTGCTTTTGAGGTTGTGGACTCAGTATCTGCTTCTTTACGATTTCTTTCTGCATCTGCGACATTTGTCTTTGAAACATTTTCTGCAAGGGAAGGATCGGGTTCAACATCAGCAGCTTGAGCCACATCAGTTGGATGCGATGTAGGGATAAATGTTTCAGTTGTTTGAGCAGTATCAGTATTTTCGACCAAAGCGGATAATTCAGCGGACTGTTCATTTGCGTAATCATGACTTTCAGCAGCATTCATCACTCCAGGCATATTAAAGAATAGTAAACCGCTTAAAGCTAGCGTAGAAACATGAAGCAAGCTTTTCTTTTTACTTAACTTCATAGGCATGAAAACAACACTCCTATTTCAAAATGAAAGTGTCATGTCATCCATGGTGTTATGAGTATGAGGTATAAACTGTCGGATGAAACAGACAAAACGACAACGAAGAAAATTGATATACACATGCGGATATGTGAGAGATAGATTTCTGGTGTACGGCTTTATGGGATAGTATTGCTTTCCGCAGTGATTCGGCGTTATCATCAATTTCTTCACTTCAAGCATGGCATAGGAATATTAAGCTAACTTAAAATTGAGTTTAAAAAAGGATAAACTTCGTAAATTTTCAGTATATTAGAACTTTTTTGGTATTAAATTGCTCAAAATCCTACGGTATCAAGCATTTTAGCTTTTACCCGATAAAATCACCCGAATTTGTTGGTTTAAAGTTATTTACTAAAGTGTTATAGTTGCTAATGGAAAATAATTTGTATAGACAAATAACAATAAAAGTCTAAAGGGAGTCTTTTAATGTTGTTTTAGGGTTAACAAGATTATTTTTATTAATGGTAAGTGTTTAAATTAATTGCTATCGTTTAAACTAATTGTGACAACTTTATAAACGTTATGATTATAATTACTCTTTATATTTAAAAATAAAGAGTAATAATAGTCATAATAAAGAGTTTGTGAAATTATTCGCAATTTGTTCACAAAATGTTTGCAAAAGGTATTGAAAACGCTTTATCAAAGGTAGTATGATGTCGGTGGTAGGAAAATTAAATATATAGTAGGAAAAGAGGTCATTTGGCATGGATATTATTTTGGGAACTGGGACGTTGTTGCTAGTCCTTCTAGCAATGTCGTTATTCTTAAAATTTGCTCCTTATGGTAAACAGGGGCTACAAGCACTTTCAGGTGCAGCATGTGCAACATTTTTACCGCAAGCATTCTTAAGTTATGCGATCGGTGGCGTGTTCCACTTGGAATTCTTCCAAAGAATTGGAGACTTAGCAGGAAGCTTAAGTGGTATTGCAGTAGGTATTTTAACTGGTTTGAAATTGGGAATCTCTCCAGTCTTCGCAGTTATCATTGGTTTAGTTTTACATGATCAAAAATTATTACCGGCATTTATCGCTGCTTACTTAGTGAGCTTCTTGATTAAATTGATCGAGAAAAAAGTACCAGAAGGCTTAGACTTAATTGTCGTAATCTTAGTCGCTCCGGCATTAGCATTCGGAATCGGCGGATTAATTTCACCAGGAGTAATGGCTGTGTTAAGACAAATCGGTGGTGCGATTACAGCAGTTGGTGACAATAATCCTTACGCTTTAGCAATTATTTTAGGCTTAATCATTCCGGTGGTAGGTATGACGCCATTAAGTTCTATGGTATTAACAAGTTTACTTGGTTTAACAGGTGTTCCGATGGCTATCGGTGCATTAACAACTACAGGTTCATCATTCGTTAACTTTATGATGTTCAGAGCACTTAAAATCGGCGGCTTAGGTAAAGCCTTCGCAGTTGCAGTAGAACCTTTAACACAAATCGATACAATCGCAAAATATCCGATTCAACTTTACGGCGCAAACGCCATAGTCGGTATGTTTACAGCGACAATTGTTACGATTGCAGGTTTAGTTATTAATGTAACGGGAATGGCAACACCAATAGCTGGTGCAATTGTATTGTTTGGATTTAACAAACCAATTCCATCACTTATTACTATCGCAGCTGTTATCGTGACAGCAATTATCCTTGGTTGGATTTTAGGTAAGATTATGAGCAAAATCAACTTCAAGAAACTATCAGACAAATTACCTGAAGGCAAAGCAGAACCGTCAAAAGCAAATTAATTAAGCATTTCTTATAAAGAGATTAAGGAGATGACAATACGCTATGGCACGTAAACATGATTACCAAAGCGCATTTGATATAATCGGTCCAGTTATGATGGGACCATCAAGTTCACACACTGCAGGTGCAGTAAAAATCGGTAACGCAGCAAGAATGGTACTTCAAGGAGAACCTGAAGATATTGAAGTTCATTATTATGAATCATTTGCACAAACACACTTAGGACACGGTACAGACGTTGCAATCGTTGGTGGCTTACTAGGATTCAGCACTTTCGACGAACGTATCAGCAATGCAGTAAACATTGCTAAAAACGATGGTATCGATGTTCGTTTCATCGAAGAAACAGGAAGAAGTTTAGGAGAGCATCCTAACTGTGCATTAATTAAAGCAAAACAAGGTGATCGTCACATCGAATTGAACGGAATCTCAATCGGTGGCGGAACTATTAAAATTAAAAGCATTAACGTCAATGGTCAATGTATTCTAATGAACCACGGCTTACCATTATTAGAAATCGATGGACCAACTGACAATGCGACAATCAACCATTTAATCAATGATTTAATCGAACACGGTGCAGACATCAACGAAGAAATCAAAACGATTAATCCAGATGGCTGTTTAATGGCTTTACACTTAAACAAAGCCTTACCAGAAGAAGCACTTAGCGATTTAAGAGAGAAATATAGCGACTTAAACTTTGCATATATAAAATAAAGAGGTGTAATGTATGTTTGATTCAATTAAAGAGATCATAGATTATGCGAATAAACATGATATGAAATTCTCAGAAATTATGATTGAAGAAGAGAAAGAATTAAGTGGGAAATCACGTGATGAAATCCGTGAACAAATGAGACAAAACTTACAAGTAATGCGCGACGCAGTTGAAAAAGGGACAACTGGCGAAGGCGTTAAAAGTGTAACAGGGTATACTGGTCAAGACGCAATTAAAATTAAAAACTATAACGAAAACAACCATGCGCTTTCAGGTAATGAAATGATGAGTGCCGTTATGGGTGCAGTTGCGACAAACGAAGTGAACGCAGCAATGGGTATCATTTGTGCTACTCCAACAGCTGGTTCCTCCGGTACAATTCCAGGTACACTATTCAAATTAGAAAAAACACATGGCTTAACTGAAGATCAAATGGTGGACTTCTTATTCACAGCAGCTATCTTCGGCCGTGTTGTAGCAAACAACGCAAGTGTTGCTGGCGCAACAGGCGGTTGCCAAGCTGAAGTTGGTTCAGCATCAGCGATTGCTGCAGCAGCTGCAGTTGAAACATTCGGCGGTAAACCAGAAGCTTCAGGTCAAGCAATGGCTATCGCAATCAGTAACTTATTAGGTCTAGTTTGTGACCCAGTTGCTGGTTTAGTAGAAATTCCATGTGTAATGCGTAACGCAATCGGTTCAGGTAACGCATTAATCTCAGCTGACTTAGCATTAGCTGGCGTGGAAAGCCGTATCCCAGTAGATGAAGTAATTGAAGCTATGGATAAAGTTGGACGTAACTTACCAGCTGAATTACGTGAAACTGGTCTTGGTGGTTTAGCAGGTACACCGACAGGTGAAGCAATCAAACGTAAAATCTTCGGTGACTCACAAGTTAAATCATAATTGCCTGATGAATATGTAAATTTCATTAAAAGTTAAATTGATAAATTCAAGAAACACGCAACCTGAAAAAGGTTGCGTGTCAGACCGTAGACAAACTACCGTTATAACTTG
>NZ_KV840365.1:0-1403 GCF_001839185.1 Staphylococcus sp. HMSC65H10
TGAATTATTGTAAACCTTTATCTTGGTTCTTTTGTTGCTCTTGATTATTTTTTTGTTTTTGTTCAAACTCTTTACGAGTCATAACATCTTCAACACGCATGTTTACTTCAACTACTTGAAGACCAGTCATATATTTTACTTGTTCTTTAATTAAGTCTGTCACTTTATTGAAGATTTTTGGTGCTGATTCACCATATTCTAAAACTACTTTTAAGTCTACTGCAGTTTGTTTTTCTCCTACTTCTACTGAAACACCTTGTGTCACATTTTCAGTATTAGAGAATTGATTACTGATACTATCAACAAAGTTGCCTTTTAATGATAAGATACCGTTAACTTCACGTGCAGCAATACCTGAGATTTTTTCAATCACTTCATCTGCAAATGTTAATTTATTTTGGAATCTCGGTTGTTGGTTTTGTTGGTTTTCTTGTTGTTGCTGTTCCACTTTATTCACTCCAGTTTCTTGATCATATGCTTGTTTTGCTTTTGTATTATCTACTGCCATAGTACATTCTCCTTTTCAAACATATTATATTTCGTCTATACCCTTAAACTAATTTTCAAATTATAAATTAACTCCATCGATTTAAAAAGTTGAGAAATTGTTGCTTACGGTCTTTAATATACCCAATTCCTATTCCAATCAAACACAACACGATAATCAGGATGGTTTTCCAAAAGCCGAGTGTTAGGAATAAGATTGCGATAACTAAAAACACTAAAAATCCGACAATTCTACCAATATAACTTTTAATAAAATTCACCACGTGTTGTGTTGAATCATTTGGTTGTTGATTATTTTCGTTTGGCATCTGGGTCTCCCTCCTTTATAGTACTCTTGGACTTGATGGACTTTTCTGTTCTTTCACATTAACCTCTAATTTTCTTACAGGAATTTCTGTGAAATATTCTACGTTTTTCTTAATATCTGTTCTGACATTTTCTGTTAAAGTTCGTGCATGAGTATCATCTGGTAAAAAGAAGTCCGCTTTTACATCTATGTACGACTTTTTCTTTTTACTGTAGCACTTCGTAACAACATTCGGTTGCATCAACTGCTCGTAATTAGCCATTGTGTCATACACAACTTTCTCGATTGATTTTCTTGAAATATATATATGACCATCTTTATAAAATTTATAAAGACCCGGCTTGCGATGTGTCGGCGCAAATAAGCTGAACACCAAAATAATACCTAACACAATTAACAGTCCAGCCAACGTAAAGAGTACTGGTAAGAACCATGCAAATGTCAGTAATTGTTGTTGGTAAGTTTCAACTTGTGGAATCTGCGGTACTTTAGCGAGCATAAACACTAACATTCCGACAACCACCACAATGATTAATCCTAAGATAAAATTCTTCAATCTTCTCACGGTGCTGCACCTCCTCATATCAAT
>NZ_KV840366.1:0-1988 GCF_001839185.1 Staphylococcus sp. HMSC65H10
AATTGGAGGAACAAATAAATGAATCAAAATAACCAATTACAAGCAGATCCAAACAAGGTAATTAATAACTTATTGAACAGAATCACTGAGCTGGAAAAAGATAATGCAATTTTGTTCGCACTGTATCAAGAGGAATTAGAAAACAAACAAAATACTGGTGAAAATGACCGTGGTGTAAGTGAGTAACTTATACCACTATTTTTATACCAATTTTTAGGAGGAATTTATTATGGAAAAAATTAAGGAATTTTACTTAGTGGAAGTCAATAAATACGGAGAAGAAAGTCCATTAATGCAGAATTATTCAAATGGCTTTGTTAGAGGAGCCTCACCTAACACTGCTTATAAATTTCAAGAAAAAGAACAAGTGATGCAAGCTTGTAAGGTTCAAAATATGCTTGCTACTATTTTGAACAATGGGACTAAAACTTATTTTGTGGAACAAAATATTGAACGTGAAATGTATGATGAGAAAGGTGAAGTATATGTAAAAGGCGAGGTGCAAGAGGTATAGCCTTTTTCCCTAACTTTTTTAGAAAGCAGGTGAATGGATGAAAAAGCTGAATCTATCAGAGATGATAGCAAGCACCCTATTATTCGGAACAGGGTTATTCACGTTGTGGAGAGGGTTGTTCTGGACAATTGAGCAAGACTCGATTTTAGGCGATTCTGCTTTTTATAGAGAATTACACAACCTATTACCGATATGGATATGGGGTGTGTTGTTTTTACTTTCAGGCATATTATTAATGTGTGCAAGTTATTTACTACCTAAACAAAATCAAAAAAGTTATTGGCTAATCACAATCGGAAGTCTTATATCATTCGTTATGTATTTTATTATAACAAGTGCAAGTGTTTACAACGCAATTAATTGGTTATCTCCTATTCAATTCGCTACACTTTCAGGGGTTTATTTAGTGCTGATGTTTTTCGGAGGGTTTGAAATTTATGCCGAGCGAAGATAAATATGTACTACGTCATGAATGGGAAAGAGCGAATCGTAATATAGATGGGAAGATTAATGAAGTAGATAACAAGCATATAGCATTGCATAACGATTTAAAACTACTGGTCACACGATTAAACGATAGTAACGATGCATTAATTCAAAGCCAATTAACTACAAATAAGACTTTGGAAAAAATCAACGACAATCTTATAGGATTTAATAATCGTATCAAAGACGTTGAACATACTTCTGATATAACAATAAAAAGGTTAGATTCGATTGAAAACTTTGTATCTGAAAGGCAAAAAGGAAATATGCAGATATGGGTTGCAATCATTGGTGCTATATCTACTGTATTAGTCGGAGCATTAGGATTTGCAGCAACTTTTTTCTAAGTCGGCGCACTGCGTCGGCTTTTTACTATTTCAAAGGAGTGAATTAAATGGAAGATAAAATCAAACAATTCATCGGTTTAATCGGTGGTTTTCTCGGGGCATTATATCTTGCACTAAACACAAGTGGAATCAGCGCGGAATGGATTAATCCTCAAAAAGTAGATGCATGGATTAATGTGATCAATACTGGATTACCCCTCGCATTAGTATCATATGGTGTATGGAAGAATACATTTATTATTAAAAAATCAGCGCGTGACCAAGAAAAGTATTTAAAAGAGAAAGGGTTGAAATAGAATGCTAACTGCTATTGATTACCTTACTAAAAAAGGTTGGAAAATTTCATCCGACCCACGCACTTATGATAATTACCCTAAAAATTATGGATATAGAAATTATCAAGAAAATGGAATTAATTATGATGAATTTTGTGGTGGTTACCACAGAGCGTTTGATGTATATTCTAACGCCACAAATGACGTACCAGCACTCACAAGCGGAACAGTTATCACTAGTGAGCCATATGGCAATTTTGGAGGCACAGTGGAAATCAGAGATGCCAATGGTAACGATTGGATTTATGGCCACTTGCAACGTAATTCATTACGATTCTCAAAAGGCGATAAAGTCAATCAAGGCGA
>NZ_KV840367.1:0-380 GCF_001839185.1 Staphylococcus sp. HMSC65H10
TATGAAGTTATAGACAGTGAATACCTTGTCGATACTACATTAAAACAACAAGTTCAACAAAATTTAGATAATACAATCAACGTCTATCATGCAATTAAGACAAATCTTGAAAGCATGACACCGGAAACAGCGACAATCGGAAAACTTGTTGATACACAAGCACTGTTTTTAAAATATCGCGAATTGCTGCAAACACTGTATAACTCATTAGAAAACGCTAAGATTGCAATAGATGATCGTTTCAAATTACTGCAATCTCAATACACAGATGAGAAATTCAATGATGCAATGTCTAAAGTAGCTGAAGGCATCGGCGGCACATGGAACGCTGAAACAGGTCAATTACTTGCAGATATTCCAAGTCAACAAGAATTAGAAGA
>NZ_KV840368.1:0-439 GCF_001839185.1 Staphylococcus sp. HMSC65H10
GGCATGAGTGGAAAGTGGTTAATCTTACCCGAGGAGGTCTCATAAGCGATTCTTCGAATCGTAGTAACAACGAATTATGAGAAGTCAGCAGAAGTCATAGTAGGGAAAATGTACCGAAGGACTGAACAATATTAAATACAGAGTAAAGAATGGAAGTTATAGATTTACGACGTACCGAAAACAATGGGAATTGGCAATCTGTGGATGATAAGTAGTGGAACGAAAAAAGATAAGCAGATGTGTACAGTAAATCTTAGTTGATATGAAAGAAATGTATCGTGAGTCTCCATCATTGATGGAACTTGTTGTAAGACCAAACAACATAGAGAAGGCAATCAAGAAAGTTATCAAAAACAATGGTTCTCCTGGAATTGATGGGATGAAGGTTAAAGAGTTAAATGCTCACTTCAGAGAATTCTATCCACAAATAAAAGAAAAA
>NZ_KV840369.1:0-441 GCF_001839185.1 Staphylococcus sp. HMSC65H10
AACCAAGGACGCTCTTTTCTTTTGCGTGCTTCTGCTTGTTCTTTTTGACGTTCTTTACGTAAACGGTCTTTATAAACCAAATTGCGCAAAGCATCTTTTTCACGTTCTACAATATAAAACTCTGTTTCCAGCGGTAAAATATCGTCCATAATGTGTCCATCATTTAAATATTTAATAATCGCTTGCGGCGGAACTTTAGACCTTTTCAAATCTTCAGCTACGATGTAAAAAATGAGACCTTTATGTTTAATCTTTCGGCATATTTTACCTTTGTACATCACATGATTGAAATTGTATTTAAGCGCATCTTCTATATCCCAACCTTTATCGAATCTTTCTTGCAAATCTTTAGAAGATACTTTTAAATTTTGAGATGCATATAAGATTTTTTGAGTTCCAATCTCAATCGTTTCACCTTTATAAATAAATTTTCCCATTACT
>NZ_KV840370.1:0-4817 GCF_001839185.1 Staphylococcus sp. HMSC65H10
ATTTGAAAATGATTGCATTTTATTCCTCCCAATAGCTAGGGTCGTATTTCATTCGTTCTAGTTGATCCATTCCATTTGGTACTGTTTCTTGTGTAAAGTCGTTTAAATAACTTTCTTGGCCTAGGAATGTTTTAGGGTACTTTTGATATTGTTTGTTAGTAATTGTTTTCAGATATTCTCTAGTACCGTTCATAATTGTTTCGAAATCATGTTTTTTTAGTGCTGACTTGAATAATGATGCAGCTTTCTTCTTATCAAGCTTTTTATCATAGAGTTGCCACCACTCCTCAAATTGCTCACGCGTAACGTCAGTTGCGCTATTATTAATTGTGTTACTGTTATTTGTATAATTGTTATTTGTAATACTGTTAATTGTAGTGGGCTGGTTGTCGACCGATTGAATTTCAACCGGTTGACCGTCGACCGGTCGAGAATCAACCCGTCGAGGACTATGGTAAATAGTGTATAAATTACTTCCGTAGATATTACCGTTTTGCTTTCTGCTAACTTGTAAATATCCTGCTGTTTCCAACTCTTTTCTTGCTCTTTGGTATCTTTGCTTACCTATATCTAATTCATGTTTTATTAGATCCACACTTGGAAAAGCTGTTTCATCTGCACCAGCATATGAAGATAAGTAGCTGTATAACGCTTTAGCTTCAATACTTATTGTTGTATCTTTCATTACTCGCTTAAATACAAGACCATAACCGTTAATACTGCTCTTAATTTTATTGGTCATTTACATTCTCCTTTCTGGTATAATTAATAAAAAATAATTAGGAGTGAATAATTTGAAAAAATGTTTTATCGCTTGTCCAATTGGCAATGAAAATTCAACATATAGAAAGAATTCTGATTTTCTTTTAAAATCTATCGTAAAACCTGTTTTAGAGTCTGAATTTAATATCGAAAGATCTGACCTTATATCTTCAACTAATAAAATCACTGACGAAATCATTGAAAGATTGACAAATTCTGAATTAGTCATAGTAGATTTAAGCTCACACAATCCAAATGTATTTTATGAATTAGGTTTTAGACATGCACTAAACAGACCAACAATCACTATGATTAACAAAGATGATCATATTCCTTTTGATGTCAGTGCTTATCGCACAATTTACTACAGCGAATTACACAATGATGTACTAAACGCTAAAGAACAGCTTAAAAATACTATTGAAACATTTAGTGATGATGAGTTTAATTTCGAAAATAAAAACGATAGTTCTAATACAAACAATGCATACGGTGCTTTAAATAGACACTTGCTAGATATTAAAAACGACTTATCCGAACTTAAAGAATCTGTACCGAAAATAACCGAACAGGAACCAGAAATCCCTGCTGATTCTATGGTGCGTATGATGGAATTAGCCATTCAGTATCCAGAGCAATTCGAAAAACTGATGAAAATGCAAAACAAAAATGATCAATAGCCTTTTCCTTTTAAGAAGCCTTCTAAATATTTAATACGGGCTTCTTTTTCACGTAATTGTTTTTGTTGATATTTAATGTAATTAATTGCAAAACGTATAATTAATTTATTCATGCATTTTTCTCTCCTTTCAGCATTCTGTTAAGCTGATCATCAACTTTTATCCAACTGTTCCCTAAGTGATATTTCTTATCGAATGTGTCTACGCCTATGTTGTGCTGTTCTTGATGATGCTCTCTGCATAGCGCTAACACTTCATATCCGTAATGGTCCATTGTCTTACGGTTCTTACCTCTACCTATTGCGTAATGGTGTGCAAGATCTGAATGAGGTTTACCACAGATAACACAGTTACGGTTGACTGTAGACCAGTACAAGAAAGATTTATCTTGTTTAAGCAGGTCGCTTGTTTTATAAGCTAATGGAATGTTGTTATGAAATATCCAATCAAGCGTAACTTCTATGATTTGGTTCGCTTGGGTACGTGTACAGTCGCTTAATGAGAGGCATTTTTCATACCCATAGAGGACTTCTACGTAATCCATGAACAAATACCTCATATACTCTCGGGGTTGCCCTGTGTGGCTCTCTATGTCGTTACATAGAGCGAATATTTTTCTGCGTTGTTTATCGCTAATCATGAAGGGATCTACTACCTTTACTTCGACTTCTACATCCATTCCATTATCCAGTAACAAGGTTTCTTTGTTACCAAGTTTTACATTCTTGATGACGGCAGTAATTGTACCGTCATCTTCTTGAATGTAATTAGTGATTCTTTGCATTTAAAACCACTCCTAGAAAGGTAAATCATCCGTATCCATATCAAAGTCGTTGCTATTATTAAATGGATTTTCGCTTTGAAGCTCCTTCTCTCTTTGCTGCACTTCGTTATTTGATTGGTTATTATTTGAGGTTTGCGCATTCTTAGGTTCTAAGAATTGCACACTGTCACATACAACTTCAGTAACAAAGATACGGCGTCCTTCTTGGTTTTCGTAACTGCGTGATTGTAAGCGACCATCAACGCCTGCAAGACTTCCTTTAAACAAGTAATTGCTTACGTTTTCTGCTTGTTTTCTAAAAACAACACAGTTAATAAAGTCCGCCTGTTGCTCTCCGTTTTTATCCTTAAAATTACGGTTGACCGCCAGTGTGAATGTTGCTACGTCTAAACTTGATGGCGTCACTCGATATTGTGGATCAGCTGTAAGCCTCCCTACAAGTACAACTCTATTTAACATTAGCCATTACCTCCAGGTATTGTTTTTGCGTTGTTTTGTATTTTATTAATTATTTGTACTGCTTCGTTTTCTGTTAGATTGTAGTTTTTAACACCGAATTTTTGCTCAACTACGTTTTGTGGTGCTTCTTTTTTAGTACCTTTGATTAAATTTGTGAAGTTAATAACTTCTTTTTTTAATGTCCCTAGAGTTTGACTACTAGCCATTTGTGCTTGTTTGTTTTTGTAGTTCTTTCCACTCGCCTCATTACCATCATCATCTTGATCACTTGTAATTCCAAACACCGCACTCAATGAATAACGACGCATATATGTTAGTGCTGAACCTACACCTTGAGGAGTATTCTTGTCAGGCTTAGTAGTTGCTGGCGGAAATTCTATATATTCGCCGCTTTCATGTAGTAATACCGTTGAGATTCCTACCAATCCACTTTCTGTAGTGACTGGATATTGTGAGTAAGTCAGTCCATGTTTAGGCGCTACATCATCTATTGCTTCAACTACATTTTCAAGTGGTACATACTTACTTTTGAAGAATGGGTTGTTAGCGTCTTTCATTGGTTGTTTTACTTCTTTGTGGAAGTTTGCTAACGCTTTGTTAAGTTCGGTTATCGATTCTGATTTATTCATACTCAACCTCCTCATATTCAGTTGTTTCTGTAACTGTCTTTTTTATCGCAGTGTGGTATGTCATGTCTACTACTGCATCTTCCATTCCATTGAAATCTTTAGCGTCACGACGGTCAGTTGAATATTTGATTGTAGGAATTTGTTTAGTGGGTCTGTTCATTACATAAACGTCGTTAGGTGCGTATTTAAGCTTAATTAAATAGGTAACTGTTTGTTTAGGCATTGGAATTCACCTTTTTTCTGTCACTCAATATTTTTTCTATATTTGCTACGCATTGTTTTTTGTATTCATCGCTATTGTCACTGCCGACAATGACATGTTGGACGTCTAAGTCTTTTCTATACGTGAATACTAGTGTTTGCTTTTTATCATAATTAGAGTATTCGATCGTACCTTGTACTTCCGACTCATCTAACATATCGATAAATTTATGTGAATATTTTTTAAGGTTCATGTAGTACCTCCTGTAAAAATTTGTTATGATGTAAGGGGATTCATTTCATCTCTGACTGTTAGCAAATTTCGGTGCTAGCAGTCTTTTCTATAGCAACCATTCTTACTTATATTGTAAGTCTCAAAAGTTATTGCTATATTATCCATATATGATTGACTCCCCTAATAATTTTGGTAATATATGGATATGAGTAATCTCATATCCTACTGACTGTTTGCTATTAATCACTAGCATTCAGTCTTTTTTAATATTTGATAATGAATAACGTAATATACTCTTCGCCATCATCCATTACTTCACCTTCGTCATTGAATATATCTACTTCGTAGTACCAGACTAAAAAGAACAGATATACCGAAAGTGACAGAAGTAAAGAAATCGCTGAAGATAGAATGAAATCTTGTGTTACAAATGTAAGAATAGTTGTGCTTACAAAACAAAATACATATGCTATCCAAAATGATTTATGCATTTTAATTACCTCCTACTTTATACGGTGATTTCTTTCAACTCTCGTATCTTTTCATCTGATAAATCACAATATGGAAACTTCTCTCTCACTAATTGAATAGGTGCTTTTCCACTAATTGCAATAAATCCTTCTTCCTTAAGTTCATTGTTCATCTCTCTTACAATAGAAGTTGCTTTACTTTTACTAACTCCTGCTAGAACTTGAATATCTTTTATAGTTAAATAGTTTATGATCATAAAGTGTCGTCTCCTTTCGTGTATAATTGTTTTATCGCTACTGCGTTGGATTGGGGGGTGTTGATATGTCACTTTCTCCAAAACCAGGTCACTTTTACCGTAAAAAATCTTGGGAAGATTTAGATAAGATGTTGCAATCTCTCTTCAATAATGAAGATTAGGAGTGCAATTTTGATTACTTTGAGTTTGCTCATTTCGTTTCACCTCCTTGAATCTGTTCGTTTGATTATTTTGATATAATCACCTGGGGAGGTGATTTATGTGAGCTTCAAAATGTACTGTTATTTATTTTCTCTTTATCTTAAGGGAAAGTTGAAATACAAAGATAATAGAGACATTG
>NZ_KV840370.1:4917-24743 GCF_001839185.1 Staphylococcus sp. HMSC65H10
AGATAATAGAGACATTGAACGTTTATTAAATAAAAAATTTATTCATCAAATAATAGTTGATTTTGATGGCTGCTTTCCTATTCATGATGAATATGTTTATATTACTAACGAAGGTAGAGAATTCTTCGAAAACTTTAACTTAAAATTTGCAATACCGCTGCTACTATCGATATTGTCATTGCTAGTATCGATAACAGCACTGATAATTTCGATTGTGTTTTAGCCTCTTCATTCGGTCGGTTATTCTCATTCAATGCCCTTATAAGATAGCCGACTGAACGATTATAATCAGAGCTTCCTTTTTTCAAAGCTAGTAATAAAAATTTAGATTTAGTTAAGCGATAATTATAATCATTGAATATCGCTTTCAATTCATGCTTTCCTTCTTCGCTCAATATATTTCACCTCCTTTAATTCCGCTCGATTGTGGGTAAGGTGTTGTTACTGATTCAACATCTTCCATTCTTCTAAGTCAGTAACTGTATCATCGGTTTCGATTCCAGCAAGTTTATCGATTTCTTTAGAAATTTCCTTGATGTTTTTAATCGCTTGTTGACACTCAGCGATCACTTTGTTTTCAACAACAGCTATTCCTGCATATACGCCTTTATCTTCTTTTTCATCAAACAATCCATTGAACAATTCTCTTGTCTCTTCAATTTTAGATAGAGTTGAATTATATGCTTCAATCTGACCTAGAAGTCTGGTGTGTTCACGTTGAAGTTCTAAGACTTTTATTGCGTCTTCATTTGTCATGCTAATCCTCCTAAATTTCGAACTGGCTAATATCTACACCGTATTTATATGAAATGCGTCTACATACATTGCAGTGAATAAAACGCCTTTAGATCCAGTCATTTTATTTGCTACCATGTCGCAACCTTTTTTAGTGAGTAGATAGTGTTTGTATTGTTTACCAGTTCCTGCTTGATAAGTGCTTTCTAAGAAGAATTCATCAGAACTCAAATTTGAGTTTTGACTCAACAACTCTTGATAATTTTCAATATCTCTCACTAAGTTTGCGTGTCTTTTATCTACCATCTCCGCTACTTCTCGACTGTCTACATAAAATTCATTGTTATGTTCTACTACTTGTAAATCTTGCATGTGGTTTTATGCTCCTTTCATGTTTAATATTGTTATCAACCTAAGGAGGTGGATAAATTATGAAAAATTATTATCATCTTTTAACTTTTTATGATGATGTAGCTGAAAAATCTGCTAATAGCTTTCTTAAAGATGGTTGGGAACTTGTTCACGTTGGCACAAAATTGATTGATATTTTGGATAACGGACAAGCTTATTACAATACTGAATATGTTCTTGGCGGAACTAAGGAACAGTATGAAAAGTACATTGCTGATTCTGAAAAAGCTAATAAGGATTTTTTTAGTCAATTCCAATCTAACGACGATGATTAGCTAGATAATGTTGTTCTCTATCTATTAGGTAGAGAACTTCTTTTATTTCTACGTATGAAAGTTTGGCGTTTTTAATTCCTTCTTTTAAATCTTTTTTTAGTAGCTTTTGTTCATCGTTGAGTGAATCATTCATTGCGTTAATACTATGAATCTGTGGGTACGCTGTTCTTTTAAGTCCTTGCATGTGGTTTCCTCCTGTTAATTGTTTTGTTTTTCGTTCAAAAATTTGTTAATAAAATATTGTTGTCCTTTACCAGTAACTTTGGGTGTCTTACTAATCGATGTATGTCCATCAGAATGACTGATTGTGGTTTCTTTGATTTCAAACAATTCTCGTTCCATTGAGTATTGTGTTGGCATGTTGTAATCTAC
Organism: Staphylococcus sp. HMSC65H10; assembly: GCF_001839185.1. Lineage (NCBI taxonomy): Bacteria > Bacillati > Bacillota > Bacilli > Caryophanales > Staphylococcaceae > Staphylococcus > Staphylococcus sp. HMSC65H10. The sequence continues at coordinate 6,711 of NZ_KV840370.1, forward strand.
ACCCTTACGTTTAATGAGAAATCCATTTTGGCGTAACCATTCAAACAATCTACGCTGACCAATATCGATACCGTTTTGTTTAATAATCTTTGCTAACTCACCAACCAGAATTGATGTTTTAGTAGTAGCTACTGCATCAGCAAATACAATCTTCGGTTTATCTTTTTCAATTTGAGTTTCTAATTGTAGGATTGTATTGTTTGCTATCTTTAAGGCACGTTGCATTACCATTTCTGGACTGTTCCACGCTTTTTCTACTTGAATAAAATATTGTCTTGCACGCTTGCCTGGTTCACTGCGTTGTATCATTGCGATTTCTTTTGCAGTGTCTAGTGTGAGTGCGTGGTCAACGTAGTGAGTCATATTGCCTTGAGCTGTTGCTCTTTTTTGAGCGATAGCTGTATAGTCCGTATTTTCTTCAAAACCATATTTCAGCATTCTAGGGAACCAATCTTTATACGCTGTCTTTACTTCTAGCGCTTGATGAAGTTCTCGACCACTGATTGCGATTTCTCCATTTTCTTTTTCTTGAATGTTGAACATCTTTCCGATGTCAGGTTTAGTTTGTAAATCTTGCATGTGGTTTCCTCCTATTAAGTTGTTTGTCGTTCTTTGTGCATTTTTGGAACTTATTTGATAAAAAAATATTCTGGGAACAATTCTTGAATAGGAATCTCAAGATCTTTAGAAAAAACCATAGCTTCATCTAAGCTAATAGGAATTTCTCCACGTTCTCTTTTTCCATATTGTTGACCTGAAACGCCTATTAGGTTTCCCATATAGTCTTGATTTTTTTTAGCTGTTTTACGAGAGCTATATAAATCTTTGTGCATTTTTGGAACACATCCTGACAACAATACTAAACCCATTGTTCCAAAATTGCAAGTGTTTTTAACATATTTTTTTTACTCTACACATAATTTTATGTTTTTGTTGCATTTTTGGAACTTAAGACATATAATGAAGTTATAAATTTAAAAACAAGTTTAAAGGAGGTAAAAAAATGACTTCATTTTCTTCAAATTTAGAGCGACTTATGAATAAAAGAGACATGAGTGATAGTGATTTAGCAAACTTAGTAGATGTTAACCGCACAACTGTTACAAGATGGAGGAAGGGTATTAGAAGTCCTAAACTAGATAAATTACCTGAAATCGCTAATATCTTTGGTGTAGAACCCTTAGATTTAGTGAGCGAAAATAATAAAAATAAAGTTATTGAAGAAATCAATACTACTATATCCCAACTCACACCTCCACGTCAGCATAATGTATTAGATTTTGCTAATAAACAACTAGATGAACAGAACAACGAAGTATCTGAAAACGACAGAAATATTATTACTATCAAACGTATGCACGCTGCAGCTGCTGGTGTAGTCGGCGAAGAATTATTTGATGATTTAATTGAGGAAGATGTTGAGTTTTATGAGGATGAAATGCCTAAGGGTGCTGACTTCTGCATTTTAGTTAACGGTGATTCGATGGAACCAATGATTAAAGAAGGTACATACGCATTTATCAAAAGAGAAACTAACATTAAGGACGGAACGATCGCTTTAGTGGTTCTTGATGGTACAAGCTTTATCAAACGTGTAGATATTCATCCGGAATATCTTAAACTCATCTCTTTGAATCCGAAGTATGAAGATATTACAGTAAGTTCATTTAATGATTTGAAAGTAGTAGGAAAAATAGTTTTGTAAAACTGATTAAACCGCTTTACGCGTTTAATATAAAATCTTGTTAAAGGGGGGACATGAAAATGTCAAAAAAGAAAATCGAGAGCAAAAAAGACGAAAACAAAAAAGGTTGTCTTGGTTGTTTAGGTATCATTGTGTTAATTATTTTAGTTTTTGGTGGTTGCAGTGCATTATTTGGCAACGATGAAGATAAACAGAAAAACGATGCTGAAAAACAGACGCAAAAAGCAACAGATGAACAATCTAAAAAACAAGACGATAAAAAAAATGCAACAAAAAGAAAAAAAGAAGATAAAACATCTGAAGCTAAAAAAGTTAGACCGAAAGATGACACTGTTTATGGTAAATTGACAAAGAAACATGATGATAATAGCGTAGTAGTAATTGATGATATGACTTATATACTAGGTGACGATGACGAGATATTACAATCTGAAAAATCTTTTTCGGATTTACCAATTGATCCTAATATCGATAGAAATTTTTTAAATGAACATGCTAAAGATTTAATGGCTGATGATGCTAAATTTATGACTAACAAAACCGATACTGAACAAATATATCATTCACCTTCTTTAAATAAGGAGTATTATGTTACTTTTTCTTTAGATGAAGAAGGAAATGTTATCAAATTAATTGTCTCGAGTTTTGAATAAAGGCATTCACTTGCCCTATTTTTTTACCCCTCCACTATGGGGCGAATTGGTATAAAAATAACGCCTACATAAGTAGACGTAAAAGGTGAAATGATATGAAAATTAAAAATTATACATTAACTTATAACAATTATAGAGATTTAGTTACCATTTATGCTGAGACAGAGTCAGGTATACCTTTCAGCTATGTATTTAGTGAAGACCAAACAGTTAGAGAAATAAGAGAGAAGTTAATAGAAATAGCTAATAAATTGGAGCAAAATGAACAAGAAGCGTAGTGTATGTAATACAAAAAACTCAACTACTAATGATATTAATAGCCGAGGTTTTGCAGTCTACTTTCAAAAAATGGGAGATGTTTATAAATCCACCTATTTTAGGAGAGTTTTAATTATACCAAAATCAATTTAAAAATACCAGCTTCTATATAGCGTGGGAGCAAAAGAAGCTGGTATAAATTTTAGTAAATAGAGGGGTTTTCACTGCGGTTTCACCCGCATATTTATTTTAACACATTATAGATATTTATAAGAATAAAAAGGAATGATCAGAATGAAATTTAACGACTGGCTTATTAAAGTAAAATATGAAGGAGAACACGAAGTTCTTACCAACGAGAATACCCTAGTAATTATCGACCAAGACGACGATGTTGCGTTGTATGTAAGAGATAACGGCGGAGTGTTAAAAGTAAACAAAATAAATTACAATAGCGACTTTTATATCGACGCCGACAATAAAGTTTTGAAACTTGAAATTCACAATAATGTTTATGATGAATTGTAAAATATGTCCACTTAACAAATCAATAGCTCTAGGGTACACCACCGTACCCTTATTATTTTTTACCTTTTTTGAGGAGGAATGAGTAAAAATGCCAGTTTATAAAGATGAAAGTACAAATAAGTGGTATTTTTCTGTCAGATATAAAGATGTTTACGGTAATAATAAACGTAAAATGAAACGAGGTTATAATACTAAAAAAGAAGCTAAATATGCGGAAGCTGCGTTTTTAAATGATATTAATGAGGGTTATAGTGATTCAAATACCTTTGACTATGTGTTCAATCATTATTTAGAGCATAGCGACCTAAGACCTAAAACTAAAAAGCGTGAAATCAATGAATACAATAGACACTTTAAAGATAAATTCGGACATATTAATATGAACAAGATTACGCAGAACCAGTGTCAAGAGTTCCGAAAGTATCTAATGGATAACATCCCTTCCACTAACACTGCACGCACAATATGGTCTGGCTTCAAAGTAGTTATCAACTACGCTAAAAAATATTTCGGTTTGCGTATAGATCCTACTATCTCAATTAAACCGATTCCACGTGTTAAACCTAAACCAAAGTATATGTTAAGAGAAGAATTTGATGAGCGTGTAAAAGAAGTAGAGGAACAAGACTATCAAGAATTATTTAAGTTGATGTTTTATACTGGTTTGCGGATTGGAGAAGCAATGGCGTTAGTATGGACAGACTTTAATAAATATAAAAAAGAGATATCCATAGACAAAACTATGGACATCTCTAATCGGACTATATACCCCAGAGCTAAAACTGAAAGCTCTGAAGATATTGTCCCCTTACCTAAATTTATTAACCAAATGTTAGCTGATCGCTTCCAACGTGAAAAAGCAGCTAACAAATATTTTGATGAACGTAGTTATTTTATTTTTGGTGGAATTGCACCTAAACATTATAGTCATGTTCATAAAAAATTTCAAAAGGCTTTCCCACATTATAACATACACACGCTGAGACATTCTTATGCATCATACCTTGCGAATAATGGTGTAGATATTTTCGTTTTACAGTCACTCATGAGACACGCTCAAATCACTGAAACGATGGGCACTTACAGCCATTTATACACCCAGAAAAAGCATGATGCGATAGCCATTTTTGATGAGTAAATGGTATCAAAATGGTATCATTAGCCATTTTCCTACTATAAGAATCGCACAACCACGCGGTTTATAGCTATCCAATACTACCTTCCATTTCGAATTTGATTAGACGGTTCATTTCAACGGCATATTCCATTGGTAGTTCTTTTGTGAATGGTTCGATGAAGCCCATTACGATCATTTCAGTTGCTTCTTCTTCTGAAATACCACGGCTCATCAAGTAGAAGAGTTGCTCTTCTGATACTTTAGATACTTTCGCTTCGTGTTCTAATGAAATGTCATCGTTCATAATTTCATTATAAGGAATCGTATCTGAAGTTGATTTGTTATCTAAGATTAACGTATCGCATTCGATGTTTGAACGTGCACGTTTAGCTTTACGTCCAAATTTAACGATACCACGGTAAACAACTTTACCGCCATCTTTTGAGATAGATTTTGAGACGATAGTTGAAGATGTGTTTGGTGCTAAGTGAATCATTTTCGCACCAGCATCTTGAACTTGTCCTTTACCAGCTAATGCGATTGAAAGTGTACTTCCTTTCGCACCTTCACCAGCTAATACACAGTTAGGGTATTTCATAGTCAACTTAGAACCTAAGTTACCGTCAACCCATTCCATGTTACCATTCTCATGAACTAAAGTACGTTTTGTAACTAAGTTATAAACGTTGTTAGCCCAGTTTTGAATTGTAGTATAACGAACGTGTGCATCTTTGTGTACAATGATTTCAACTACAGCTGAGTGTAGTGAGTTTGTAGTGTACACAGGTGCTGTACAACCTTCAACGTAGTGCACTGAAGCACCTTCATCAGCGATGATTAAAGTACGTTCGAATTGACCCATGTTTTCTGAGTTAATACGGAAGTATGCTTGTAGTGGTGTATCTAATTTAATATTCTTAGGAATATAAATGAATGAACCACCTGACCATACTGCTGAGTTCAATGCTGCAAATTTGTTATCTGCAGCTGGAACTACTGAAGCGAAGTATTCTTTGAATAATTCTTCGTTTTCACGTAATGCAGAGTCAGTGTCTTTGAAGACAACACCTTTCTCTTCTAATTCAGCTTCCATGTTTTGGTAAACAACTTCTGATTCATATTGTGCAGAAACCCCAGCAAGATATTTTTGCTCTGCTTCAGGAATACCTAAACGGTCGAAAGTACGTTTGATTTCTTCAGGTACTTCGTCCCATGAACGTTCTGCTTGTTCAGAAGGTTTTACATAGTAAGTGATATCGTCAAAGTTTAACTCTGACAAGTCGCCGCCCCATTGTGGCATTGGCATTTTATAGAATAACTCTAAAGATTTTAGACGGAAGTCTAACATCCATTGAGGTTCTTCTTTCATTTTTGAAATCTCAGTTACGATATTTTCTGTTAATCCGCGTTCTGATCTGAAAATGGACACATCATCGTCGTGGAAACCATATTTGTAATCCCCAACATCAGGTGCTTTTTTAGCCATTTCAATCACTCCTTTTATATAATCAACACGATACATAGACACGTGGCAATATTTCAATCAATTGATAGAACTTCATGATGATTTATAGCTTTCACAACATTCTATTGAATATTGCTACTTGTATAAACCAGTCTACCATGGAACTGACAAGTTAGAAACCACCTTGCCAGTTACTTATTCTTTACCCGTTATGGGTGCTTACTTTGCATTTTCTTCAGAATCAGTATCTGCTTGACCTTCACGTTCCACAGTACCTTTTTCTAAAGCTTTCCAAGCAAGTGTTGCACATTTAATACGTGCAGGGAATTGAGAAACACCTTGTAATGCTTCAATATCTCCCATATCTTCAGTTAATTCATAATCTTCGCCAAGCATCATTTTAGAAAATTCTTGACTCATTTCTAATGCTTCTTTTAACGAATGACCTTTAACTGCTTCAGTCATCATAGATGCACTAGACATTGAAATTGAACAACCTTCACCATCAAATTTAGCATCCTCAATAATGCCATCAACAATATCGAAAGTAAGGTGAATTCGGTCTCCGCATGTTGGGTTATTCATATCAACAGTTAAAGAGCCGTTATCTAATTTACCTTTGTTTCTCGGATTTTTATAATGGTCCATAATTACAGATCTATATAGTTGATCTAAATTATTAAAATTCATATGAGAAAAACTCCTTCGTTTGGTTTAAAGCGTAAATTAATTGATCAATGTCTTCTTTTGTATTATAGATATAGAAACTTGCTCTTGCTGTTGAAGATTGATTCAACCATTTCATTAATGGTTGTGCACAGTGATGTCCTGCACGTACAGCAACACCTTCTGTGTCTAAAGCCGTCGCAACGTCATGTGGATGAATGTCTTTCAAGTTGAAAGTAATTACACCAGCACGTCTGTCTTTTGGCGGACCATAGATTTCTAAGTCTTCAATCGCATCCATTTGTTCGTATGCATATTCAGTCAACTCTTTTTCATGTTGATGAATCGCATCAAAACCAATGTTTTCAAGGTATTTAATTGCTTCAGCTAAGCCAATAGCTTGTGCAATTAAAGGTGTACCTGCTTCGAATTTTGTTGGCAAGTCTGTCCAAGTTGCTTCATATTTACCTACGAAGTCAATCATGTCACCGCCGTATTCGATAGGTTCCATATCTTTAAGCAGACCGCGTTTACCATATAAGACACCAATACCTGTAGGACCAAGCATTTTGTGTCCACTGAAACTGTAAAAGTCTACATCTAAATCTTGCACATCAATTTTCATGTGTGGTGCTGCTTGTGCACCGTCCACACTGATAATTGCACCATGTTCATGCGCAACTTTCGCAATTTCTTTCACATCGTTGATTGTACCTAAAACGTTAGATACATGTGCAATCGCTACAATTTTAGTGTTGTCATTAATTGTGGCTTTCACATCTTCGATGTTTAATTCACCTGTTTCTGTCATCGGGATGAATTTTAAAGTTGCACCTTTACGGCGTGCTAATTCTTGCCAAGGTACGATGTTAGCATGATGTTCCATTTCAGTTACGACAATTTCATCGCCTTCTGAAACATTCGCATCACCATAACTACGTGCGACTAAGTTAATAGAAGCTGTTGTACCTCTTGTGAAAATAATTTCTTCAAAGTAACGTGCATTAATGAAACGTCTTACTGTTTCGCGTGCACCTTCATAACCATCTGTTGCTAATGAGCCGAGTGTGTGTACACCACGATGCACATTAGAATTGTAACGTTTATAATAATCGTCAATCGCTTCGATTACTTGAAGTGGTGTTTGACTTGTCGCTGTTGTATCTAAATAAGCTAAGCGTTTGCCATTGACTTGTTGTTTCAAGATTGGAAAATCTTCAATAACTTCATTAACATTTAGTGTTGTTTCGGCCACTATATCCACAGACCTTTCTTCATTAATAATCACTTGTCGTACAAAATAACTTACAAGCTGACAGGATTTAATGAATAATAATTGACTGCGAACAGGTTATTCAAAAGCGTAAAGAGAAGGAGGAATACGACGCAGTGATGCACATATCATCAGCTGACTTCCTCCTGTTTTTAATCTCTCCTGCCTAGCTTATACTTTTTATTTTGATACTCTTAATTCAATAACGTCACGTAATTGACGTTTTACATCTTCTATTGGCAGTTCTCTTACTACTGGATCTAAGAAACCATGAATAATTAAACGTTCAGCTTCTTGTTGAGAAATACCACGACTCATTAAATAGTAAAGTTGTTCGTCATCAACACGACCAACTGAAGCTGCGTGACCTGCTTCTACGTCATCTTCATCGATTAATAGAATTGGGTTCGCATCTCCGCGTGCTTTTTCAGAAAGCATTAATACACGTGATTCTTGGTTCGCAACTGATTTTGAACCACCGTGTTTGATATAACCGATACCATTAAAGATAATAGTCGCTGCTTCTTCAACTACACCGTGTTTAAGAATGTAACCATCTGTTTCTTTACCGTATTGAACGATTTTAGATGTTACGTTTGATTTTTGATCTCCAGTACCTACTGCTACTGATTTTAATACACTTGTAGAACGGTCCCCAATTAAATTAGTTGTGTTATCAATAATTTGGTTACCTTTGTTCATTAATCCAAGTGCCCAGTTAATTGATGCATCCGCTTCAGTAATACCACGACGAATAATATGGCTAGTGAAACCTTTATCTAAATAGTCTACTGCACCATAAGTGATTTTAGAGTTCGCACCAGCAATCACTTCAGAAACAATGTTCACTTGATTGCCTTCGCCACTTGCATCTGACAAGTAGTTTTCAACATAAGTCACTTCTGCACTTTGTTCAGTCACAATAATAACGTGATTGAAGAAGCTTGCATTTTCATCATCATGTAAAACTACATATTGAATTGGATGTTCAACGACTACATTTTTCGGTACATATACGAATAAGCCGCCATTGATTAATGCAGTATGCAACGCTGTTAAACGGTGTTCATCTACGTTAACCGCATCTTTCATCAAATATTTTTGAACTAAATCTCCATGATTCACTAAAGCATCTGCTAAGCCTTCAATAATTACACCGTCTTTTTTCGCTTCTTCTGAAACGCGTGTATAAGCAAGTGTATTATTGTGTTGAATCACTAAGTTTTCAGTTTTTTCAACATCAATGATTTTTTCAATTGAATCTGGAATTTCACTGATATCTTGATAAGTTTCAGCTTTTGTTTCGAATTGTTTAAATGAGTCGAAATCCCATTTTGTGATTTTAGTTTTATCTGGTTTTGGCATTTCTAAAGTTTCAGTTAGTTTCAACGCTTCTTTACGTAATTCTGTCATCCAAGAAGGTTCATTTTGGGCTTGTGAATACTCAACAAGTTCTGCTTCAGAAATGTTCAAAGTTTCAGTCGTCATAACTTAATATCCTCCTAACGATACTTATAACATTTAATCGGTTGTTTCTTCTTTACGTAAATGATTTACGCTTCGCTGAATTCTTCTTTAACCCATTCATAACCTTCATTTTCTAAACGATGTGCTAATTCTGGACCACCAGTTTTAACGATTTTACCGTTGTACATAACGTGTACGAAATCAGGTGTAATGTAGTTTAATAAACGTTGATAGTGCGTAATGATTAATGAACCGAAGTCATCTCCACGCATTTCGTTGATACCTTTAGACACAACTTTTAACGCATCGATATCTAAACCTGAGTCAATTTCGTCTAGGATAGCGAATTTAGGTTGTAACATCATTAATTGTAAAATTTCGTTACGTTTTTTCTCGCCGCCTGAGAAACCTTCGTTAAGGTAACGTTGCGCCATGTCTGGATCCATATCTAGGAATTCCATTTCTTTATCTAATTTCTTAATGAATTGCATTAAGTTGATTTCTTTACCTTCTTCACGTTTCGCATTAATTGCTGAACGCATGAAGTCTGCGTTTGTAACACCAGTAATTTCTGATGGATATTGCATAGCTAGGAATAAACCTGCTTTTGCACGTTCGTCAACGTCTAATTCTAAAACGTTAACACCGTCAAGTAATACTTCACCTTTAGTTACTGTGAAAGCTGGGTGACCCATGATTGCTGCTGATAAAGTAGATTTACCAGTACCGTTAGGTCCCATAACTGCATGAATTTCTCCCGTGTTAATTGTTAAGTTAACACCTTTTAAAATTTCTTTATCCTCAATAGACACGTGTAAGTCTTTAATCTCCAATGTTGATGGCATTAAAAGTCCCTCCGTAAACATAAATAGTATTTCAATTACTAGTTTATAATAATTTTAATCTGTAGTCAAAACTGCACTACATTGGTACATTTATAAATTATAACGCAATTAAACCCCAGAATAAACCTTTTAAGTACCTAAATAAAAAGAATTCTTAAATTGTAATGAGTTTCGTTAAAGCGTTTCAATGTGAAATGTTGCACGAATTTCAAAGCTACTGATTCTCATTTTCTGTCCTTCTATTATCATTACCCATATCTTTGTCACATATTATGATAGGGTATCCTTGCTTCCTATACTATTAATAGACGCAAAAAATCACTCCCAAGCATCTATACTTGAGAGTGATTAATAATTTCTTATTCAGCTGGGATCACAGCACCATCATATTTTTTGTTGATGTAATCTTTAATATCTTGAGATTGTAATGCTTTGATTAAAGCTTTGATTTTTTTATCTTTTTCATGACCTTCTTTAACCGCTACTAAGTTTGCGTATGGGTTATTTTCAGGTTTTTCAAGAGCGATTGAGTCTTTTTTAGGGCTTAACTTTTGTTCAATAGCGAAGTTAGAGTTGATAATTGCTGCATCAACATCTTCGTTTTGATAGATTTTTGGTAAATATTCAGCTGATTGTTTGTTGTTGAATTTGATATCTTTTTTGTTTTCTACGATATCACTGAAGTGTGCATCTTGGATTTTAACGCCTTTTTTCAATTTGATTAAACCTTCGTCAACGAAGAATTTCAAGAAACGTCCTTCTTCAGCTGGGTTGTTAGAAACATAAACTGTTGCACCTTTTGGCAATTCTTTTAAGCTTTTATATTTTTTAGAGTATACAGCCATTGGTTCTAAGTGAACGTTACCAACAGATACTAATTTGTACCCTTTATCTTTTTTCTCAGTGTTTAAATAAGGTGTGTGTTGGAAGAAGTTCGCATCCAATTCACCGCTGTTTACTAACTTGTTAGGTGTTGTATAGTCGTTGATTGTTTTGATTTTCAAGTCATAACCTTCTTTTTTCAAGATAGGTTTAGCTTGTTCTAAAAGTTCAGCGTGAGGCGCTGGTGAAGCACCAACTGTGATTGTTTTAGAATCTTCGCCTCCTGCTGATTTATCCTTACTGCCACATGCTGCTAAAACTACAGTTAATACTAAAACCGCTAAAATACTAATAATTTTTTTCATTGGATTGATCCTTTCAAAATAGAATTAACGTTTATCAATTTTATTTGTAGCCCAATCACCCACAAATTGAATGATGAACACAAACACTAAAATAAAGATTGTTGAAACTAAAATGACATCATTTTGGTTTCGAGTAAAACCAGTTAAATATGCTAAGTTACCTAAACCGCCTGCACCGATTACACCGGCAACTGCAGTAGAACCTACTAATGCGATTGCAGTAACTGTAATACCTGAAATCAAGGCAGGACGTGATTCTGGAATTAACACTTTACGAATAATCGTCCATGTGTTTGCTCCCATAGAACGCGCTGCTTCAATAACGCCTTTATCAATTTCTTTAAATGCGATTTCCACTAAACGTGCATAGAATGGAGCCGCACCAATAACTAATGCTGGAAGTGCTCCTGTCGGACCACTGATTGTGCCAAGTAATAAACTTGTGAACGGAATCAACAGCAAGATTAAAATGATGAATGGAATTGCTCTGAATAAGTTCACAATAAATGACACGATTTGATAAAACACTTTTGCTGTCGGTGATTTACTCTTAGCTGTTAGGAATAATAGTACGCCTAGAATTAAACCGATCACGAACGCAAAAATTGTAGAAATGGCTGTCATATAGAGTGTTTCGTATGTAGCCAGCCAAACTTGGTCCCATTGAACATTCGGCATTGTGACCATTTCACGTAATATATCACTGAACGATTTATCCATTACGAACCACCTCCACACCTACATTACGATTCTCTAATTCGTTTTTAAAATCATCAAAAAATTCAGTTTTCAAGTCTGCAATATGTACAATTAGAAAACCGATTGGTCCGCTTTTCGAATGGCGGATATTCGCTTCTAGTATGTTCACATTCAGATTATATTTTTGAGTGATATATGACACAATCGGTTCTGTCGTCTCTTCACCTACGAAGTTCAAACGTACAATATAACCGTTTGTCGACTCTGGAATCAGTTCCTGAATTGATTCATCAAATTGGTCATTCAAGCCTTCTTTAACGAAACGTTTCGTCACTTGATGTTTAGGGTTTTCAAACACTTCTTTAACTTCACCGCGTTCGATGACCTTACCATTTTCCATTACTGCAACTTCGTCGCAGATTTGGCGAATCACATTCATTTCATGTGTGATAATCACGATTGTTAAATCTTCTTCTTTTCTGATTTTTAATAAGAGTTCTAAAATTTCATCTGTTGTTTGAGGATCTAAAGCACTTGTAGCTTCATCACAAAGTAATACTTTTGGATCGTTGGCTAAGGCACGTGCGATACCAACCCTTTGTTTTTGACCACCAGATAACTCTGACGGATATGCTTTTTCTCGTCCTTTGAGTCCTACAAGCTCAACTAATTCTTCCGCTCTTTTTTCAGCTGCCGCTTTATCCACGCCAGCAATTTCCAACGGAAACTTAATATTATCTAACACTGTTCTAGACCATAATAAGTTGAAGTGTTGGAATATCATACTTACCTTTTGACGCTTTTTCCTTAGTTGCGCTTTGCTGAGTTGTCCTAATTCATCTCCATCTATTATGACTTGACCTGATGTTGGTTCTTCTAAATAATTTAAAATTCTGACAAGTGTACTTTTACCGGCACCTGAAAACCCGATGACACCGTAAATGGTACCTTCCGACACATCTAAATCGACATGATCAACTGCCAGTACTTCTTGGTGTTTCGTCTTATATCTTTTGACGATTTGCTTCAGTTGAATCACTACATTCTCCCCTTTCCTTGCAATACCTACCTACAAATTAAAAAAGCTTTCCCTTATCGCTGCTATGAGCATTAAAGAGAAAGCAATTTGAAATTTCTTTCTCTCATCTTCAAAAGCAGTTCAACTTTTTGTGAATTGGCACCATTTCTTATAAATAAGACGGTTGCCGGGTTTCGTCGGGCACATCCCTCCACCTCTCTTGATAAGAGATAACTATTTAATTGATATTTATCCTACCACTTCACTCAGAAGTAGTCAACAACTATTTTAAATTTTCTAACAAATAAGGAACAGACTGAAATGCGTAAATACGGTCTATCTCCTTATCTTTCGACATCACTAACAAAACAGGAACAGATTGAATTTGATAAGCTTCACTGAAGTCAGGATGGAAATTCAAATCTGCTTTGACCAACGGAAGCTGTAAAATTTCATTAGCTATATCTAACATTCTCTCTGAAACTTTACATGTTCCACACATCGGTGTGTAACCGAAAATCAAGTGCTTGTCTTGATCAAAGTTTTGTTTGATATCTGTAATTTCTTGCTTAACGTTCATTTATAAACTAATCCTTTCACGGGTGCTTCACCTTTTACCATAAAGCCATGATTTCTAAGCACTTTGGCAAGATAAGGGCGCGGACAACGTGCGACTTCAGAATAAGTTCTATCGACAAAGATATGTTCACTTTCTGATAGATAATGTTTGAACCATTGACGGATGCGACGGCCTTCTTTATCTGCATCCACTAATATATAGACAGGACGTTCATATAAATGTTCTATCATATCGTCAAGTTTATCAATGCCCATTGTGCCGTGCGTACAAATAATTTGTACCGGCTCATCAATCACTTCTTGTACACGCTTTTTATCTGTTTTACCTTCAACAACGATTACTTTTTCTAACAATGCCATATTCACTACACTCCAATACTCTCGTGATATCATTGCTTCATTACTCGCAAACGTAAATGCTTAGGTTCTGCCAACTTATATAAAATTGTTGCGTAAGTTGATACTTTCATTGTAACGCAGGTGTTGTTTTAAAGACACGCAACTTGTTTAACAACTAAATAAACACGATAAATTATGTATTATTCAGCTGTAAAGGTTCAGCACTTTAGCGCTCTAGTTTGTTATAGCCTATTTCAAATAAAAAATAACCCCAAAATACAAAGTATCTTGGAGTTTGATTTTTAAAGCCGATTATTCACCGATCATTTCTTTGTATTGATCAGCTGATAATAAATCATCTAATTGGCTTGTGTCATTTAATTTTACTTTAACCATCCATGCTTTTTCGTATGGTGATTCATTTACGAATTCTGGACTGTCTTCTAATTCTTCGTTGACTTCAACTACAGTTCCTGAAACTGGTGCGTATAATTCAGAAACAGTTTTAACTGATTCTACACTTCCGAAAGATTCGCCCTCTTCGATATCATCGTCAGTTTCTGGTAATTCAACGAATACGATGTCACCAAGTTCTCCTTGTGCGTATTCAGTGATACCGATAGTTACTGTATCGTCCTCAACTTTAACCCATTCATGTTCTTTTGAATATTTTAATTCCTCTGGCACTGCCACACGAATCCCCTCCTAATTAATAAATGAATACTCTTTTATGATGCCATATGAAACCTTTTCATTCAACTATTTATAGACATCTTGTAGTTTTTTAATTTTTTGTGTAAATAAAGCGCATATCAATAAGATATTTACTACCTATAATGACTATAAATTAGTTTACCCAAGTATCTTTGTACTCTTGTTCGTTGAAACCAAGTGTGATTTTATTGCCTGAAACCGCAAGTGGTCTTTTAACAAGCATTCCGTCAGAAGCCAATAAATCTAGTTTTTCATCATCAGACAAACTGTCAAGTCTATCTTTCAGACCTAGTTCACGATACTTACCTCCGCGTTTATTGAATAGCTTATCAATTTCAACGCCGGTTTTATCAATAATATCTTGTAGTTCTCTTTTATTAGGGTTTAGTTCTACGATGTCGATAGGTTCATAACTTACACCATATTCATCTAAAAATTTTGCTGCTTTCTTGCATGTCGTACAGTTTTGGTACTGATAAAATCTAATCATCTTTTGACCTCCTTTAACTATTATGTCTAATATACCAAATTTCTAAAAATAACGCTTTAAATTGTCGGTTTAATATTTTTAAATTTACGTTCAAATTCGCTATAATATATATAATAGGATTAGAAAAAGGAGCGAAATGAAAATGGAAGCAATTAAAACACGTGAAGATTTCGATAAAATTATCGAAAGTAACGAACCTGTGATTATTAAATTCGAAGCAGGATGGTGTCCTGATTGTCGCGCAATGGATATGTGGATTGATCCAATTGTTGAAAAATACAACGACTATAAATGGTACAACGTAAATCGTGACGAATTAGAAGATGTTGCTCAAGATTACGAAGTAATGGGTATTCCAAGTTTACTTGTTTTCAAAAACGGTGAAAAAACAGCACACTTGCACTCAGCAAATGCTAAATCACCAGAGCAAGTTGAAGACTTCTTAAGTGAAACATTTAATTAAGTCATTTAAATAACTTAATATAGACTAAATAAAGCCAAGCTGATTTCAGCTTGGCTTTACTCATATAATTAATACTCTGAAATAAAGTTCTCAGTGTGACGTGGTTTCTTTGGAGGAATCTTCGTGTCCATATCAGTAAGATATAAAAATCCAACTAAATCTTCATCATCTTCAACACCTATTACTTTTCTCACTTTAGGCATGAAAATATATGGCGGTGTCTTCCAGCACGTACCGATACCCGCTTCATGCAACAGCAACATCAAGTTTTGTGCATAAGCACCGAATGCCAGATGATTTTCAAGATTTTCTTTTTGTCTAGGATCTCGTTTTACAATTAATACGAGTAATCCACCCAATTTTGTCACTGCATCATAGTGACTTTGTTGTTTCTCTGGTTCATTTCTAAATGCATAACGAGAAACAGTTCGACTTAAATCCCCTAGTCTGTCCTTTGAGACATGAATGATTCTCCATGGTTCTCTCATCCCATGATTTGGTGCATCTGTAGAGAGTTTTAGTGCTTCATATAGCGCTGTATCATCTATATGCATATCATGGTCGAATATCTTCACACTTCTTCTTGATGAAATTGCATCTCTTAATTCCACAATCTAACTCTCCTTTATATTAATGATAACCATTATCAATTACAGTATAGATTGAAATACATATTATATCAAATTATTTGTTTGATTCGTATAATGTCAAAATTTCTTTTAATTTAGTAACATGTATTTGTCCTGGCGCTTGCGGCTCTCCCAAGCAACCATAAGAAATACTTCCACCAAATACACCTTGGGCCGTTCTTGATACTAAACCAAGATGAGACATAGATATACCTACTACTTTCATTTTGACACTTTGAGAAGATACATAGAGTGCATCTAACAGATAGGTCACATCTTCAGGATCTTTTGGCATTACTGCTAGTTTTAGATAATCAGCTTCTGTTTTACTCATTTTAAAATAAGTGAATTTCAATTGTTCAATTGCTGGTGTTTCTTCAAAATCATGTTGAGACAGTACCACTTCTAAACCTGCTGCTTGCGCTTCAGCCACTAATTCAGTGATTTTTTCCTTATACGCTTCTTCCCATTCAATATCAATCATGTCATAACCTTGAACTTGCATTAATTCTTGTAATAGCGCATAATAAGATTCTTGCGCTTTATTGCCATTTCCACCTTGAGAAGCTGTGCGATATGTGATTAACAGCTTAACTTTAGGAAGACTTTTTCGTAACGCGGCAATAAGTGTTTCAATCTCAGCAATTTCAATCGTTTGACGTTGGTCAATTCTTAGTTCAATTATATCGATGGCTGCTTGCGCTTCAATCAACTCCGTTTGCAACTTCTGTGTTATGTCAGCTTCTGGTGCTATCGTTACAGCAATTTCCACTTGCGTCATCCTATCTACCCCTTGCTTATATAATATGGCCAGTTTGTTTCTTTAATAATACTTTAACATTAGTCAGCGTATTAGAGTGTAATGCGCGTTATTTTATACTTTTAAACTACCAATCATTAGACAGTTTCATATTAAAAGTTTGCAGATATTTTATTGGCGAAATATTCATGGTGTGATTAAAAACTACTTTAAAATAAGATTAGCTTTTTGATATACCATATATTTTCGTTAAAATCGTCCAATATTGTGAACAATCGCTTTTCAAACTTTACTTTTTTCTTAGGGACACCTATTAAGTGTTGCTTTGATTAAAAGTATATAATAATATTAAATTAAACTTATCAATAATGACCACATTATTAAATTTAAGCAAAAGTTAAGAAAGTCATAAGAGAGGTGTTAAATCCATGAAAGAAATTAGATTACTAAATCCTGATGATTTAGAAGAGGTCTATCAGCTATTTAAAGAAGCTACAAGTGATCCAAAAAATATTTATACTTGGGCGATTTATGATGAGGACAAAGTGTGCAGGGAATATTTCAAAAAGTTGATAGACGCCAATAACAATGCACAATATCTGTTCGGTGTATTTTTTAATAATGAATTAGTGGGAGCTTTGACATTATTCCATCCAATTATAGTTGGAACACAACATAAAGCTATAATTGAAAATATGTATGTGAAGGATATTGACCATTTGGATGAGAAGTTATTAAATACTGTCGCAAACTTTTGTACTGAACTTCAAATTGAGAAAATTATGGCCCCTGTTGCTTCAAATAATATCAGTGCACTGACTTTCTATAGTGAGTACGGTTTCTCAAAAATAGGTTTTGAAACGAATTCTCGTAAATATGGCGATGAATATATTGATGAGCATTGGTTGATCTATCCTATTAAAAAGGCTGCAGACGTTAATTAATACGTTGTGAAAAACACTAATGAACGCAAAAAAATTCGGTACATTCCCGTGTACCGAATTGATTAAGTAAAGTAAGTTGTAATTAAGTGACCGTAAATCGTAACGGTTACGTTTTATATTACATGACGTTTCGTCATTTGTAAACCATAAATCGTAATTTTTACGATTTATTTTTATCTATAAGAAAAGCAAGTGCACAATTTTGGCTCTATACTATTTAGGACTGGTGATAAT
>NZ_KV840371.1:0-592 GCF_001839185.1 Staphylococcus sp. HMSC65H10
AAATTTGGAAGAAAAAGCATAAAAAAGCTTATTATAAATGGCGCGTTGATGAGACATACATTAAAATAAAAGGAAAATGGTGCTATTTATATCGTGCCATTGATGCAGATGGTCATACATTGGATATTTGGTTACGTAAGAAACGAGATAATCATTCAGCATATGCGTTTATTAAGCGACTTATTAAACAATTTGGTAAACCTCAAATGATAATTACAGACCAGGCACCTTCGACGAAGGTGGCAATGTCTAAGTTGATTAAAGATTTTAAACTTAATCCCGACTGTCATTGTACATCTAAATATCTTAATAACCTCATTGAGCAGGATCACCGTCATATTAAAGTGAGAAAGACGAGATATCAAAGCGTCAATACGGCAAAGAATACACTCAAAGGTATTGAATGTATTTATGGTCTATATAAAAAGAACCGTAGGTCTCTTCAGATCTACGGATTTTCGCCGTGCTACGAAATTAATCACATGTTGGCCAGTTAAGGGAATACTACCATGTTAAAATGATAATTAGTTATATTTTTTCTGACTTTGCAACAGAACCTGCAGTTATATATGTGGTTGGATGATTATTATGA
>NZ_KV840372.1:0-26499 GCF_001839185.1 Staphylococcus sp. HMSC65H10
TTATTAGAAGTCAGAACATTTATGTCCCGGCCCCACAAATATAAGAAAAAATTATTCTTCTTCTTCGTCTTCTTTGTTTTCTCCAACAACTTCTGGTTCTGGAGTATCAGCGTCGCCTGCTTCAACTTCTTGGATTTCTTCTTCGCTTGGTCCTTGAGTTGGAGGTGTTACAGTTACAACTGTATCTTCAGGATCGTTTTCGATTGTGAAGTCGCCTGTTACTTTCAAGTCTTGAACTGCGATAGTGTCACCGATTTCTAATTCAGTGATATCTGCTTCAAGATATTCAGGAATGTTGTCTGGAGTTGCAGTAACTTCAACGTAGAATAATGGTTGGTCAACTACGCCGCCTTCTTTAGCGCCTACTGCTTCACCAACTAAGTGTACAGGTACTTCAACAGTACGTTCTTCAGTCATGTTGATTGCTAAGAAGTCGATGTGTGTAACTTGGTTTTTAAGTGGGTCGTATTGGTAGTCAGCTACCATTACTTTGATTGTTTTAGAACCTACACCTAAGTCAATAACACCGTTACGTCCAACTTCACGGATAACTTTGATGAATTCTACTTCATCAACTTTAACTGATACGTTTTTTTGGCCGTAACCATACATAACTGCTGGTACTTTACCTGAGTTTCTGATTGCTGTTAAATCAGAACGTCTTTGTTTACCTTGACGGATAATAGACTTTAATGAAGCCATTTCCTTTTTCCACCTTTCGTATATGAGATATCAGATCGTTGCTTATAATAAGCGTTCAATAGTCAATCTCTCCGGCACTTGCCCATCGGTTGTTTGACCGCTTGCAAGTGTTTGATATGTTCGTTACAGAAAGTCACGAACGGAATTATTATACACATTTTTACAAATTACGTCAACTGCTCATTTGATTTAATACTGTGAAAATGAAAAAACTGCAGCCAAAGACTGCAGTTTTAATCATTAGTCGAATAATACACTCACTGATTCTCTTTCGTAAACACGAACGATTGCTTGAGCAATTAATCCAGCAATTGATAATTCAGTTGTGTTTTCTGGTTTGCGACCATCGTCAAGGCGGATTGAGTTTGTCACAATCAATTCTTTGATTGCTGAGTTTTCAATACGTTCTTTCGCTGGTCCAGAAAGTACAGCGTGTGAACAACAAGCATAAACTTCTTTAGCACCTTTGTCTTTCAACGCTTGTGCTGCTAATGTGATTGTTCCAGCTGTATCGATAATGTCGTCAATAATAATTGCAGTACGTCCATCAATATCACCTACGATATTCATAACTTCTGCAACGTTTGGTTTTGGACGACGTTTGTCGATAATTGCGATTGGTGTTTTCAAAATGTCTGCTAATTTACGTGCGCGTGTCACGCCGCCGTGGTCTGGTGAAACCACAACTGTTTCTTCTGGGTCGATATCAGGATTGCTCTTGAAGTATTCCGCAAGAATCGGTACACCCATTAAGTGATCGATTGGAATATCGAAGAATCCTTGAATTTGTGGTGCGTGCAAGTCTAAAGCGATCATACGGTCTGCGCCTGCTACTTGAATCAAGTTAGCAACTAATTTCGCAGTAATCGGCTCACGGCTGCGTGCTTTACGGTCTTGACGTGCATAACCATAATAAGGAACCACAATGTTAATTGTTGCCGCAGAAGCACGTTTACATGCATCTATCATAATCAACAATTCCATTAAATGTACGTTAACCGGATAAGATGTAGGTTGGATAATGAAGACGTCGCAACCTCGGATACTTTCTTCAATATTGATTTGGATTTCGCCGTCACTGAAACGTTTTACCGAACATTTCCCTAATTCAATTCCAATGTTATCCGCTACTTCACGTGCAAGCGGCTCATTTCCTTTCAACGAGAAAATCTTTAAAGATGAATTTTTATATTCATTAGCTAACATTTATAGTCCTCCATTTATTTGCATTCATGCGTCGTTCAGGTCGAACTGATACATAACATCCTATTTAATTTTACTGAATTGGACAAGATACATCAATAGTTGTTAGTCGTTATTTTTATTTAAATAGCCTAGTTTTGTTGTTTGTCTTGCGCGTGCAAGGGCTAAACTGTCATTTGGAATATCGTCTGTAATTGTTGAGCCAGCGGCGATTAAGACACCATCACCGACTGTTACAGGTGCAACTAGATTTGTGTTGCAACCGATAAATGAATCTTTTCCGATAATTGTTTTAAATTTATTTTTACCATCGTAATTGACTGTAATCGAACCACAACCGACATTCGTACGTTCGCCGATTTCAGCATCTCCGATGTAACTTAAGTGCGATACTTTCGCACCATCTTTAAGTTCTGCTTTCTTCACTTCGACAAAGTTGCCGACTTTCACTTCATTACCTAAATGTGCGTTTGGTCTTAATTGTGCGAATGGACCTACTGTTGTATCATCGCCGACTGTCGCATCATTGACCACTGATTGTTTAATTGTCGTACGATTACCGATAGTACTGTTATTAACATCTGAGTATTGACCGATAACTGTATCTTCACCGATGACAGTGCCTTTACCTAAATGCGCACCTGGTTCAATAATTGTATCCATACCAATTTGTACATCGGCTTCAATATACGTTGAAGCTGGATCAATTAAAGTGACACCATTACGCATATGATACTCATTCACACGTTCACGATAAGCCGCTTCTGCTTTACTTAACGCAACACGGTCGTTCACTCCCATAATTTCATCAAAGTCATCTGTACGATAAGCGTCTGCGATTTTACCCGCTTCAAGCGCTAACGTAATGACATCTGGTAAATAATATTCACCTTGTGCATTGTCGTTTTTAACTTTTTCTAATAACTCGAATAATAAAACGTTATCGAATGCGAAAATACCTGTACTGATTTCATCGATTTCGCGTTCAGCTTCTGTCGCATCTTTTTGTTCTACAATTTTAGCCAAACGGCCATCTTGATCTCTGACAATACGACCATATCCGAATGGATTGTCAGCTGTCGCAGACAGCACTGTAACACCTGCTTGTTGTGCTTCATGGTAATCTGCCAAAGCTTTTAATGTTTCAGGTGTGATAAGCGGAGTATCGCCGCACACGACCAACGTTGTGCCTTCTTTACCTTTCAATTCATCAGCTGCCATTTTCACAGCGTGCGCTGTACCTAATTGTTCCTCTTGGAAGCTATAAGATGATTGACTTCCTAAAGTTTCTTTCACACTTTCAGCACCGTGTCCGACGATTGTGACAATTTCATCTGTTCCTGCTTGTTTCACGCTGTCGACCACATGCTCAATCATACTTTTGCCCGCTACTTTATGTAGCACTTTGTAAAGTTTCGATTTCATTCTGGTACCTTTACCAGCTGCTAATACTACCGCATATCTCTGCATGACTGCGAACCCTCCAATAATTTTACACTTCGTTATTATTATAAATTAAGGTAAGTTGCACTTTCAAGACTCACCCTTACATCCGTTTGAGGAGATAAGCTGAACAAGTCCGTTTTATCATAGCATATCTTTTTAATATTTTACACAATATTGTTTGGTGATAAAAAAGACTCGTGCATTCAAGTTATCCAGCCCATCAAATGGTATAAAAAACCCTCGATCACATGACCGAGGGTTTAAAAGTTACATTTCTATCTTTAAGCTTTTAATTAAGCTTCTTCGTTATCATTATCTTCTGATTCTGATGGTTTCGCATTCTTATCTGGAATAACTTCATCAGTTTCATCATATACTTTCATCACTGCATCTTGAATTTCTTGTCTCATATCTGAATTAATCGGATGCGCGATGTCACGGAATTCACCATCTGGTGTGCGTTTGCTCGGCATTGCGACGAATAGACCTGAGTTGCCTTCAATTACACGCAAATCATGGACTACGAATGCGTCGTCTAGTGTGATTGACACTAGTGCTTTCATTCTTCCATCAGTTTGTATTTTTCTAAGTCTTACATCTGTCACTTTCATGTAGTGAGCCCCCCTAGTATATCTCTCTATTGTCTTATAGAAGCTTACAATATTTAATTAAAAATTATTTTCCTTTAACTTGAGCGATAACCTCAATCTCAACTTTTACGTCTTTTGGCAGACGCGCAACTTCCACACAGCTTCTTGCTGGTTTATGCGCATCGAAGTATAAGCCGTAAACTTCGTTGATTTCTTGGAAATCGTTCATATCTTTAATAAAGATATTTGCTTTAATCACTGAATCCATATCGGCACCCGCTTCTTGTAAAACCGCTTTAAGGTTTTCAAGTACTTGACGCGTTTGTACCTGTACTTCATCACTGACAAGTTCATTAAATTCATTTAGTGGAATCTGTCCTGAAGTGTAAACCAAATCATTCACGACAACTGCGTGTGAATAAGGGCCTAAAGCTTCAGGCGCTTTATTACTGTGAATCGTCTTCATGTTGTTGACCGCTCCTTTATGAGAATTTAGATAAAACATTGCCTTGTTCGACTTTAAAGTCCTGATTGTATTCATCTACATCAGACAGTCTTACCAAGGAAGTATAATCTTCAATCAATCTTTGTTTGACTTCTTTAGATTCTACAAGTACTGATACCCCCTTGACATGCGCTTTAAACTCATTCATTAAATTCATCACGCCATTTATCGAGCCGCCCGCGCGCATAAAGTCATCGACAATTAATACATTCGAATTTTCTTTTAGTGTGCGTTTCGACAAGACCATTGTTTCGATCTTGCGCGAAGAACCCGATACATAGTTGATAGAGACTGTAGAACCCTCAGTTACTTTATTATCCTTTCGAATAACAACTACTGGTAAATTTAATACATTTGCTACGGCATTGGCAAGAGATATCCCTTTTGTCGCAATCGTCACAATCGCATCTAAGTCTTCATCCATATAAATTGTCGCAATCAAACGTCCAACTTTATTCAACAATTCTGGATTGCCCATCAAGTCGGATAGGAATAAATATCCACCTGGCAATAAGCGCTCTTTTTCTTGAAGATGTACAATCACTTCATCAATCACTTGTTCTGCTTCTTCTTTGCTCATTGTCGGACGATATGTCACACCACCGCTTGCACCTGCAGTCGTAATCACTGTACCCAGCTTTTCTTTATGCAAGGTTTCGCGAACAATGTGGATGTCCTCACTGATTGATGATTTCGCTTGTTTAAATTTCTTCACAAAATGCGTCAATGGTATCAACTTGTTTGGATGGCTCATCAAATAATGAGTCATATACACAATGCGTTCGCTTCGTTTATAACGCAAGAGAATCCTTCCTTTCTTAACCTAGTAATCTGACTAAATAAACCTCGTTACAGCACCCGTGAACCGCGTTATATATGTTTTGTGCTTGCTTATAATGTTTCGCTAAGCTATATACCGTCGGGCCGCTGCCGCTCATCAACGCGCCATCTGCACCGCTGTTAAGCATATTTTGTTTCAGCTTTTGAATGTCTGGATGCATGTCCATGGAAATCGCTTCTAAGCTATTAGATAACGACGCACAGATTTGCTTATAATCTCCGTCTTCAATTGCTTTGATACATGCATCTGATTGTGTCGCTTGCTGCGGTGTTTCTTCAATATGCAACGCTTGAAACACACAAGGTGTTGAAATGCCGACGTTCGGCTTTGCGATGACTACCCAAGCTTTCGGCGGGCGTTTCAACAAACGTACTTTTTCACCATGTCCTGTACATACCGCTGTTTTGCTGTAAATACAAAAAGGCACATCGGAACCGACCTGACTTGCCAAACGACTTAAATCATCTAAGGACAAACCAAGTTCAAATAACCGATTCATTGCACGCATTGTGGCTGCAGCATCAGCAGAACCACCGCCAAGGCCTGCTGACACTGGAATTTCCTTTTCCAGTACAATCGTCACACCTTGTTGGATTTGATATGTTTCTTTCATCAGCATTGCTGCTTTATACGCTAAATTCTTCGCGTTTTCAGGCACAAAATTATAATCCACTTGTACAACAACACGTTGATCTTCACGCTTTTCAACAGTAACGCGGTCATTCAAGTCCACCGTTGTCATTACCATTTCAACTTCATGAAACCCATCATTTCTTTTATAAAGTGCATCTAAAGTGAAGTTAATTTTGGCAGGTGCCTTTTCATATATCATCTTACCGCCCACCTTTACTGTTAAATTTGCTTTAGTTCAGAAATGTCTGCTTCGCCTATCAGGCGACGAGAGAGGTTCCCTCTTCTTTCACAGCATTAAAATGACGTTCATCATTTGCATTAGTGTTATTATAACACGAACATTACCATATATCACAGTGCTTAATGTTATGAAAATGAAAAAGTTTTAACTAAGTTGCGAAGATGTTTTATATTCACGCTTCGTAAAGAGATACTTGCTGTTACTCAACTTCATACCTATGCATACAAATTGAAAATTTAACATAGAAATTTCAATTTTCGATTCACAAAGCAACCCGCATCATCACAGTGAATAGCAAAACCACTACCACAAACTTAAAATTCTGTATAATGGCTAGCGCAATCTGTACAAGTATTCAGAAGACCTTTGAGATCTGAAGGTCCTCAAACCTAAAATAAAGCAAAATAAAAAAGAGGAATCCTGAATCAGGATTCCTCTTTTTTATACGAAGCATATAGCTTCAATGTTATGATATTCTAGTGTGCAACTGCATCCTGGTGATTTTCATCCACAAACGAAACTTGGACGTTTTCTGTCAACACATCAGTGTATGTATAAGATACACGTTCAAAGTTGTGTTTATCTTGGTCTAATTCAACAACGAATACCGCTGGATATGTTTCTGATAACACGCCGCAACGTTCGATTGTTTTTTTACGACCACCATTTGCTTTAAGTACAATACGGTTTCCTAAATGACACTCGAGTGCATTTTTGATTTCCCAAATTGATTTTGGCATATTGCTCCACCTCGCTACAAATTGTATTATAACACATTTATAGCGATTCAGTCAAATAAAATTTAAATTTTAACAATCGACGGGCAGCATGTCAATATTTTAAAACTCTAATTCCGGGAAATTTTTCAAGTTAGTGTACAAATTCGCAAATTCTTTAATAGATAATGTTTCTCCACGACGTCTTGGATCAATTCCACTCTCATCTAGCCAAGTTTTAATCTTGTCTTTCAGTTTTTTACCATCGAAAAATAAGCTTTGATAATTATTTGCGATTGTTTTTCGACGTTGGCTGAATGCTGCTTTTGTCATTTTAAAGAAGCGATCTTCATCGTCTACAGAGACAATCGGTTCAGTACGTTTCATCAGTTTAACCACAATCGAATCTACATTCGGAGGTGGCATAAAGACTGTTTTAGGCACAGTCAGTACTTTAGATGTTTCAGTATAATACTGCGCCACAATCGATAATGAACCATAAGCTTTTGTGCCGACAGCCGCATTTAAACGTTCTCCAACTTCTTTCTGCATCATCACCACATAGCCATCAATCGGTAAAGACTGAGACATCAAGTTCAATAAAATAGGTGTCGTTATATAATACGGTAAGTTCGCAACGACCATAATCTTATCGCAGTCTGAAAAATGTGTTTGCACTGCTTCTACCACATTTGCTTTTAAAATGTCTTCATTAATCACAGTCACATTGTCATAATCTGACAAAGTATCATCTAAAACAGGAATCAAGCGTTGGTCAATTTCAAATGCTACGACTTTTTTCGCATGTTTCGCTAATTGTTCTGTTAAAGACCCCATACCAGGACCGACTTCAATAACACCCGTTGTTTCGTCAATGTTGCTCGCTTCGATAATTTTATGAATAATATTCACATCAATTAAGAAGTTTTGACCTAAACTCTTCTTAAAATCGAATTGATATTTATCTAACAAGGCACGCGTACGTGTCGGTGTTGCTATATCTTTTTTCATCACTTACGTTTCACTTCCTTTATCTTCATTCAAAGCAGCTCTGACATCTGCTTCTGTATAACCAAACGCATTTAATTTCTTTAAAAGTTGTTTGCCGTTGGAATGACCAATATGTAATTTACGCCCTAATACTTCTCGTTTATGACGCGCATCAGGTCCGACAATTAAACCTAAATCAATCAAAACAGCTTTGCTGATAGATTCCATGCCTTCTTCAAACGGTGAAGATACATGCATTAACGCTTTTCTGATGGCTTCAAATGAGGCATGTTCCACCCCGATTTTACCACGTTTATTTTTCGCTTGTTCACGGTCAATATACGCATGTTTCACACCTGGTACATGATCACGAATCGTATTTCGAATTTTATCACCCGGGAAATCTGGGTCTGTTAAAACAATTACACCTCTTGTTTCTTGCGCATATCGAATCACATCTAACGTTTCTGCATTAATGGCACTGCCATTTGTTTCTATCGTATCGCACTCTACTGCACGTTTAACACGCTCTGTATCATCGCGGCCTTCTACCACAATAAACTCATTTATTTTCATCGCTTTCGTCACCTTTCACAGTGTTAACTTTAATACTATACCATATCTGTCAGCATGAAAAATAAAACATCGTCACGTTATATCCTATCTTGTTTAATTATATATTTTGATGTCAAAAGCCAAAATCTTTATTATTTACATTAAGATGGAGAACAACATGCGCTAACATGTTATCATTCTGGGCGCGTTAAAAAGACGGTGGCGAAAGTTATAGCCATTCAACCAAAGTTGGATGGTTATTTTTTATGCCTTTATTTCCTTTGTTGACTACTTACAAGGATTAAACCTATCATCGTCAAGAAGACCATAAGCATTTCATAATCACTCATCGTATATCCTCTCTGGAGTTGTGCATCATAGGCATCAGCCCTTTGAATGGATTAGCCACCATCTATCCAACTTGCTTGAAAAGGTTATAATATGAACAGGACTTATATTCTTATATAAAAATATGATTTTAATATCATAAAAATGATACATTCAAACATGACGAAAGCGCCCTTCTGATGTAGAACGGCGCTTTCTTTTTCGCTATATTATTGATTTAAGTTAAATAATCTTTCCGCATTTTCAGTCGTTTGTTTTGCGACTTCTTCGTAACTAATACCGCGTAAATCTGCGATTTGTTCCGCAACTAATGTCACGCGCATCGGTTCGTTACGTTTACCTCTATAAGGGTGCGGTGATAAATAAGGTGCATCTGTTTCTACTAATAGACGATCTAATGGCACATGTTTTGCGACTTCTTTAGGCTGTTTCGCATTTTTGAATGTGACAGGTCCGCCTAATGAAATATAGAAACCGAGTTTATTAATCACGACATCTGCGATTTCAGGTGAACCGCTGAAACTATGCATAATACCGCCGACTTCTTCTGCGTGTTCCTCCATTAGAATATCCACACAATCTTGTGTCGCTTCACGATTATGAATGACAATCGGCAAGTTCACACGTTTTGCGAGTGAGATTTGTTTACGGAACACTTCTTTTTGAACATCTTTTGGTGATTTATCCCAGTGATAGTCTAAGCCCATTTCACCGATGCCGATCACTTTAGGGTGCTCGGCTAATTTTTCAATCCATTGTTCACGTTCTTCTGTGTAATCAATCGCATCCACTGGATGCCAACCAATAATCGCATATAAGAAATCATATTGTTCCACAAGTTCCATCGCACGTTCAATCGTTGGTGTATCAAATCCAACGACAAACATGCGATCGACACCTGCATCTCTTGCACGGTCGATGACTTCTTGTAAATCTTCATCATATTGTTCTGCGTTTAAATGTACATGTGTATCAATTAACATGATGTGTACTCCTTTCATTACTGCTTTTCTCAGTGTTCATACACTATGATTATACCCATTCTTTCTATGAAACATTTGAAATTATGAGTAAGCGTCAAAGAAGCGGCTCAAACAGCATTCGCTGCAAGCCGCTTGTCTTGATTGTTCAATTATTTAATCACTGCACCGTTAGGAATCGCATTCGGCAAGCTGACAAGTGTTAAGACACCGTCTTTTTCTGCTGATAGAATCATACCTTCTGATTTACGGCCCATTAATTTTGCTGGTTTCAAGTTCGTCACAACTGCGACTTTTTTACCGATAATATCATCAGGTTCATAGAATTTTGCGATACCTGAAACGATTTGGCGTTGTTCTTCGCCTAAATCTACTTGAATTTTTAAGAGTTTTTCTGATTTCTTCACATTTTCTGCATCCATTACTGTTGCAGCTTTGATTTCAACTTTATCGAAATCTTTAATTGTGATTTGAGGTTTCGCGTCTTCTTGTGCTTCCTCTTTTATTTCTTCTTTTGCTTCTTCAGCTTGTGGTGCTGAACCTTGCATTGAGTCTTTAATAAATGCCACTTCTGCTTCTGTATCTAAACGAGGGAAAATCGGTTTAGGTTTTTCAGTTACTGTAATCGGTTCAGTTAATGCACCATATGAATTTAAGCTGTCTAGTTCATATAGTTCAGGACTATTGATGTGTAATTGCGCAAAGATTTCACGTGGTGCGTGTGTTAAGAATGGGCGTAATAAGACAGCTGCGAAGCGGATATTTTCCACTAAGTGCGCCATCACGTTGCCAAGCATTTCTCTTTGGCTGTCATCTTTAGCTAAAATCCATGGTGTTGTTTCATCAATATATTTATTCGTACGGCTGATGAACTTCCATACTGTTGAAAGTGCAACAGAGAACTGTAAGTTTTCCATATTTTGATGGTATTCTTTGACTGTATCTAATGCGAATTGTTCCATCTCAGCATCTAAGTCATGTTTTGGTCCTTCATACGCAGGCAACTCGCCGCCGAAGTATTTGTTGATCATCGCAATCGTACGGTTGACTAAGTTACCTAAGTCATTGGCTAAATCAAAGTTTGTACGGTCAACGAACGCTTCTGGTGTGAAGACACCGTCAGAACCAAATGGTAATTCTCGCATTAAGTAGTAACGTGTCGCATCTAAGCCATAACGATCGATTAAAACGTTCGGATCTACGACGTTACCTTTAGATTTACTCATTTTACCGTCTCTCATTAAAATCCAACCGTGTGCGAAGACGCGTTTTGGAAGCGGTAAGTCTAGCGCCATTAATAAAATCGGCCACACGATAGAGTGGAAACGCACAATTTCTTTCGCCATTAAGTGTAAATCAGCCGGCCAATATTTTTGGAATAGGCTATCATCATCTGATAAATAACCAAGAGCTGAAATATAGTTCACCAACGCATCAATCCATACGTAAACAACGTGTTTAGGATTAGACGGTACTTGTACGCCCCAATCAAATGTCGTACGTGAGACAGCCAAGTCTGTTAATCCTGGTTTAATAAAGTTGTTAATCATTTCGTTCTTACGAGAAGGAGGTTGAATGAATTCAGGGTTCGCATCATAGAATTCTAATAAGCGATCCGCATATTTAGAAATATTGAAGAAGTAACTTTCTTCTTTAACTAATTCTACTTCATGTCCAGAATCCGGGCTTTTACCGCCGATAATATTGCCATCATTATCGTATTCTGGGTCATCAAGTTGAGATTCTGTATAGTAAGTTTCATCCGGTACAGAATACCAGCCTTCATATTCACCAAGGTAAATATCACCTTGTGCTAATAGACGTTCAAAGACTTTCTCTACAACTTCTTTGTGACGTTTTTCAGTTGTTCTGATAAAGTCATCATTTGAAATCTCTAATTTTTCCCATAACGCTTTAATACCTTTAATCATGTCATCTAGGTATTCTAATTCTGTAAGGCCAGCTTTATGTGCCTTTTCTTGAATTTTTTGGCCATGTTCGTCTGTACCTGTCAAATAACGTACATCATAGCCTTGCATGCGTTTGTAGCGCGCAATGACGTCGCCTGCTACAGTTGAATAGGCATGCCCAATGTGTAATTTACCACTCGGGTAATAAATAGGTGTTGTTATATAAAATGTATCTTTCGCCATTCCATGCTCCTCCTTGTATCTTACATAATTAATATATCTAAATTCAGTATTGATTTCAATGCAGAGTCCCCGTCATGACAGTCTCAGAAACACACTCAACATGACTTCTAACGCAAAATAAGTCCTTGTACTCTTCATATAAGTTCGACTGATTTGATTCCATATGTATATATTGTAACAATTCTAATGAACGGTGCATATAGAGACGATGTTGATTATGTAAAATTGACATAAAAATAAAAAGAAACTCACAAATGTTTATTTATGAGCCAAAACGATTTGATGTAGTTTTTTCTTGGTTAGTGATTATTAATAGGAAATAAGCTGACTATATCACCTATTATCTGCACTAAACGTATTCATTTGATTTATTATTCCTTAATCAACCCCTTGTATTGATGAAAGCAACAGAACCCGAGAAAGCGTTCTGTTGCTGAGGAATTAAGTAAATAATCTTATAATCGCAAACGTCACACTGACCACTGTAACGATGATTGCGATATTTAATAATTTTCCGCCTTGTTCTTGTTGGTATTTTTTGTATTTCGCACTACAAATAATACTTCCAACTCCAAAGATTGGCATAATTAATGAGAGGACAATGAAAACCCAAGCCCAAACTTTTAATGTTTTTCCTGCTTCTTTCACTTTTTCTGCCATGTTGTTGCGCTCCTTATATGTTTATTCTCCTGCTTTTTAGGAACAGGACACACCCATCTACTCATTTAGGAATACACACGTGTGTCCGTTCCTATGAAGCAGTTATTTCACTCTTTTCAGTAAACCTTGTGCGTCTTTTTTGTAATGCAACTCATGTTTTTGATCTTTGAATTCATACTTCACTACTACTTGGTCGACGTCATCATTTCCAGAGAAAGGCATGGATGACATGCTGCCGATGAATTTAGTCGGGAGGTCTACGTCTTCGGCGAAGTGAAGCGGCACAGTCAATTTTTTATCTTTCTTATCATAAACAACCTGTTTATGATCAATCTTAAATATTTTTACAGCTTCTAACTTTCTATCAGCTTTATGCAAATCATTTTTTACAGAACCAGGAAGAGGATCCCCCTTCGCGCAACCCATTACGATAACCATCAATAGGCATAAACTCATCAAACAAATTTTCTTCATAGTTTACTCCTTCGATTTAAATTGTTAAATAATGATTGAATAGAAGATTAACAAAATCAACGTTCCTAACGGTCTGAGTGTGATAAACGAAAATTTTCTTCTTCTAACTGCTAATACAATATCAATAACCAAATAAATAATAACCATTAAAAACAGGATAAGACCTATTGTGAAAATACCGCCTGCTAAATCATCTTTTAAAACAGGTGTTAACTTTAATTTAATCGCAATCATACAAACAATAGAGATAATTGCTGAAATAATACCTTTATACTTAGATGAAGCAAGATTAATTTGAATACTTTCAATGTCTTCATACTGTTCCTTAGTTACTGAATGTTCTGAGAGAGGATCCAAACTTCTTAGCTCCACTTTATAAGGACGTGTCCAAAACGATTTAATCGCCAACCATCCGTATACCACTACACTTATAATGAGCACAAGTATGTAATTCTGTAATGAACTAAAACTAGAATCTACAAAGAAGAATGTAATCAAAAAGATTAACGCAGATATACCATAGGCAATCCATTGCAGTAATTTAATACCTTCCGCATACATTACCGAAGTAATATACACCACGTAATACAAACCTGCCATTAAAATTAATAATAAATATATCATATGTTTTCTCCTACATTTCCATAACCTTTACTTTCAACATCTCACCTTGCCAATGTTCAGGTTCAACTGAAAATTCTACCTTTGCCAAATTAGGCATGATTAGTGCGTCTAGTTCCATAATGCTTTTACTTCTTTTTTGTTAGCGGAACTTAATTTTAGAATTTATTATTCGAGAAATTCATCCGCATCTTCCAACTCAAAATTCGATAACACCTGAGTATAATGTATATACAATAAAAAAACATTATAATAGCTAATCAATATTAAGCCTATCGTTACTAAAAACATATATTTCGAATCATTGATATTTGGTACGAGTATATATTCTATAATCTTTTCTACTACTACAATTAAACTGATGCCAAAAAGTATTGCTATAACTAGTATCTTGCTTTCAACTTTGTCTTTATGGTTTTTTCCTTTTAACCAACTAGGCGTCTTATGTAAAAGTATTACTCCAAACATAAATGACAATATACATAAAACCATTGTTATAGATCCTACAATCCAAATTTCAAATAAAACTATCCCTTTTCTTACAACCAAAAAATAGTAAGTATTATACACGGCAAAATAGCGCTATACATAGCTAAAACATTGATTATAAATAAAACCAGAGCTTTTCTTTTCATGCTTTTATGATTCTTGGGTCTTCGAATTACATAAATCAAAAAAGTGGATATACTAACTAAAAGCATGAATAGCCATATTATTACGAGATACCAAGGTGTCTCAGATATAGTCAATCCATAAAAATATTGAGCGCTCGACATCGCTAATGGGATTAATGTTAAACTTCCTAATATTTGTGGCATAGGGCTTCTTAACTTTTCATAAGCAGCATTCAATTTTAAGTCATTCCTTTGAAAATCTAAGCTTATTTTACATAAAATTGATATTGATAAAATTTATTTAGATATTTGTTATTTGAAAAATTCATCTGCATCTTCCAATTCATAATTCGATAATACTTGGGTGTAATGTATGTAAAGCATAAAGATAACGAAATATACGAACGGCATCATCCCTCCTATCGCTAAAATCATAAACTTTGATTGATTGATATTCGGAATTGTAAAATATTCAATCACTTTTTGAATTAAAACTACTAAACTAAAAAGGAATAAAATTATCATTGCTATCACTTTACCAGAAATCTGTTCATCTTTTTTCTTGGTTTTAAGCCAAAATGGTGTATTACTAAGCAAATAAATTCCGCAAATGAAAGCAATTAAACACACAAACATTGTAATTATACCAACACTCCAAAAAAAAGTGAGATCAACACCATTTTCAGCAGCCATAAAGAAATAAGCGTTGTATAAAGAGATAACCACGCAATATAAAGCTAAAATATCTAAAATCATCAACTTAAAAGCACTTTTTTTCATATCTTCATGATTTTTAGGATATTGTAAAAACAATACAAAAAAACATGACATAGAAACTACAATAATTAATATACTACTTACTATTAAATACATGGGTGTGCTTTCTATAGTTAGACTATAAAAATACTGAACAAAACCTGGAAAACTAAATAAAATAGAAAATACACCTAAGATTTGCGGAAGTGGATTTCTTAATTTTTTATATGCATCATTCAATCTAACAACCTCTTTCTATTTAATAATTTCAATATTAACAACTAAAATACAACACCCAATCTTTAACCAGATTTTACAAAAATGGTAAGTTTTTAACAATTGAACTTTCTACATAACCAACTCTTTTTTAGTTTGTTTCCATGTATCAGAATTCCTAAATTTATTCATGTATTTATTAGCTTTAGCGGTATCATCAAGTGATTTTCCATCTAATATTTTATCTTCTACTACAAATCAAATTATCATTCTATCTACCAAACCAACACCTGCTTCAATGGATCCACTAGTTGCTACACCTATCATTTGCTATAAATAAAATTTGGAGATAGATGTTAATTTATTTCTTCAAAATGATTGAAAACCTGACATCTCCTATTTGCTGAAAATTTACCTTGTCATGGGTTAAGTCTGGTAAAGTACATCTAATTATTACTACAAGATTATGATTTAGCTCTTATCTCTTCTTAACTTATTTTATTTAAGCCATTGCACTTCATAACCCTATTTGCTATCTTAAGTTTTAGAAAATACTATTTACACTTTATTTGTTAATTAGTATTTTTAAAATTATCATATAAAACTTTACATGTTTTGTATAGAGCGTTTACAGTTTTTTTACACTTTGTTTTATCTCACTCTCTTTATTTTAATATCTTTGAAAAGGACTCTATAAATAATGAAAAACACAAAATCAACATTATCTTTTTTATCACTAATCATTTCTAATTCATTAATTTTAAGTAATGTTGTACCTTTTTTAAACTCTAGAAGAAGCCATAAGTAAGCATTCGAATGCAGCTTTTAAAGTGAATACTTGAGATGACTCATTTACATACAGTTATGGTCAAAATGTTCTATCATAACCACAACATTCTGAACCAAGTACCATTCATACCAACCAACAAGCAAATAATTTATATACGCCGAGGCAATATACCTTATAAACGTGCAGCAAATGGTAATACTATCAGCACATTTTGGGGAGATGCTAAAAACTGAGCAAGCCAAGCACAAGCTGATGGTTTTATAGTTAATAATCAACCTAAAAAAGGTGCTGTTTTCCAAACACCCATAGGCGTTTGGGGACATGTGGCTTATGTAGAACGCGTCAATATGGATGGTAGTGTGTTTATTTCCGAAATGAACTATATTGCACCATACATCGTGTCTACACGTACTATTTCTGCTTCAGAAGCACGAAATTATAATTATATCCATTAATAATAAGCAACATTAATAAAATATATTTAACCAAAATAATTAATGAGGTGACCTATGAAAAAGATATGCAGCACCATTATCATTTCTACTTTATTACTAGGAGGATGCAACAATTTGAATAATTCTTTCACAAACAAAGTCCCTGACACTATGCCTGTTAATGAATATAAAGGCCGAGGTTTTCAACCTCATGCTGAAAAGAAAGTCATTGAATTAGCAAAGAAACATTATAATGAATATGCAGAATTAGGAGAAAGATTCTTTCAAGATAATTTCGGTTTGAAGGTTAAAGCTACTAATGTGGTCGGCAGCGGAGATGGTGTGGAAGTATTTGTCCATTGTGATGATCATGACATCATGTTTAATTCTAGTATTGTTTTAACATCGGACTCTTTAGGTCATAAAGGATCAATGCGTGCTAAAGGTGAAAGCGACGAACTTTCTACTCAAATTGGAAAAGTAGTCAGCGGCTTTGACTACAAAGCCAACAAGAAAGAATACGATGAACTTTATCAATACTTCAAAGATAATCAAAAAAAATACAGTTATTACGGGTTTACTAAAGAAGCTATAAACAAAACACGAAACTCTGGCTATGAAAATGAATTTTTCTGGATAAGTGGTTATCCTATTGACTTGGCCCAATACGATAAATACTACAAACCTTTGATTCAAATGAATCAAAAAGAATTCAGCGAAAAGTATCATCAAGCTAGATACAATGCCACTGGTGGTGTAACTAAAACACACGTTATCACTACATTTTTTGATACTAACTCAGATTATAATAAAGATAAGGAAGACTATAAGTTATTAGATCTTGCAGATGCCATTCAAAAAAATCAACTTGGCCCTGATAAAAGCGAAGTGAAATATACATTAACCTATACAAGCAATGAAATCACCACTTATGACGGCACAAAGAATGGAAATAACGAAATGTCTTATGGGGTTTATAATAGTGAACAATAAATTTTCAGAACAAAATAAATACTTTGATAATCTTCATTTTAATAAATAGACATTAATAACGCACCGAAATCACTTGGATAACGGTGCGTTATTGATTAGATATCTAATTCTTCTATACGCATCATATGATTAATCAAACCTGCATAAAAGCCTTGTAATTCTTGGCCTGTATGTTTAAAGTCTAAGGCATCTAGACCGACAAAATCTAAATGATCCCAACCTTTCATGACCGGTGTCACTTGCCAGATGCCTTTTTTCAAGCCATCTGTAAATTCAGTAAAAGCTTGCCCTGTTGGATAGAGTGAAGATACCACAGAAACGATACCGTCATTTGGACGCAATGCTTGGTTCTCCTCACTTCCAATGACACGACTCGTTGAATCAAAAAGGAAGAATTGTCCAATATCAGGGATATGATTTCCCGTTAAACCTTCATGACTCGCCAAACCTGTATAAGTAGTATAAACAATGTTAGGGTTCATCGGTGTCATTTGATTTAATTTTTCTGAGCCTTCTGATGTTAAATCATACATCGCATTATCATCAGTATCCCAAAGTTTACTTTGCGCAACACGTTGTGCGTATTCAATATAAGATTCATTTTCCCTTTGTTTGAATCCCCATTTTTCAAAACCAAAATCGATATTTGCGAGTTTACCACCGCCCATACGTCCTAACGCATAAACAATATCTTTAAAGGCTTTTTCATTACCAATTCGATCCGCTGCGGCTGAACCGTTATGCGGTGTGCCTAAAGTTGTAATAGAGGCAATCATATGGTCTTTCCCTCCTTCAAATAAAGAGGAGATTGTTCCACCATGTTGACGTTGGTAATCTATTTCTTCTTGATTACCAAAGCGTAAAAAATGTTCTAAAAGCCGGATTGTTTGTCCACCCATACTGTGGCCGACCATATGCACCTTTTTGCCAGGCGCCCATTCATGAAAGACCCCTGCATAAGTTCTGCCATATCGAGAATGTCCATATTTCTCCGCATGTGCTGCACCATAATCTACTGTGCCGCCTTTAATATAATAATATAACTCTATTGCGCGATCATAATTACTGCTGAAAGCACCTACACTCGCTTCATAAGCTTCGTACCCTTTTTCACGCAGTCCATCTATCACACGATACTTATCTCCACCCCAATAATTGGGATATAAGTCTGGCTTTATTTCACCTGTAAAGCCCATAAATCCATGTACAAATATAACTGGATATTGATTAATCGCTTGTTGTGCTTTATTAGTTTTTAAACTTTCTGTATGTGGAACAGGTGCTTGTTGGGCCGTACGTTGCGTTGGTTTTGTTTGTGTTTCTTCTGTTTTGGCTTCTTCTTTTGGTGCCGCTTCAGTTTTCTCATCATCCTCTTGAGATGTAAGAGTTGATTTGATTTCTGGCGCAGGAGCGGTTTTCGGTTCTACTTCTGACGAAACATGCGTCTGTACTGTTTCTTCTTCAGAAGTTGAGGTCGTTTTAGATAATATTTCTGTATTTTTAATCTCTTCTTTTTTATTTTCAGGTGCTTCTACTTGTTGGATGACATCTTCTGTAACCTTTTGTTCTTCATAGTTTGTCACAGAATCATTATCTACTGGCGCTGGTTGTTCGTACTGTTTTGGTTTTAGTGGTTCACTATGATTAGGTTTTTCTTGTTTTGTTTGTGATCCTTCATGAATCTGAGATGAGG
Organism: Staphylococcus sp. HMSC65H10; assembly: GCF_001839185.1. Lineage (NCBI taxonomy): Bacteria > Bacillati > Bacillota > Bacilli > Caryophanales > Staphylococcaceae > Staphylococcus > Staphylococcus sp. HMSC65H10. Next base: position 19,155 of record NZ_KV840372.1, read on the forward strand.
ATGCTTCTTGTTCAAGGTTAGTAGTATTTTGTTCCTGTATATTTTTTTCTGAAGATGGTGTATTCACATGACTTGTTTGTGTTTCAGAACGCTTGGTAGAAATATCTGGTTGTGTTTCAACCTGTTGTGCTGTCGTTATATCTTTTGATGGTAACAGTTGTTCATTTTCTTGTGTATGTTCCGCTTCTACCTGTGTTTCGTGGTGTGTTTGTGTGGATTCTTCCGCATGTGCTGATGTGCTTAGACCCATAAATACAAAGGATACGATAAGTGTTGATCCAGCTCCGACTGTAAACTTTCTTATCGCATAGTGATGGTGTGTTTGATTATTTTTCTTCATTTTGAATTGCTCCTATTCTAGTGGTGTCCTTCACTAAAGAAAAATAATAACGGGCTCCCATAATATAGATGAATAATTAACTGTACTACTTTAAAATAACACATTTTTGTGTCACTCAGTGTTAATTTTCTTATTTGTTATATTTCTTTTACATCATTTTTATTTTATCTGATGGTAAATATCGTAAACTTCTCCTGTTTTCATCTGACGGTCTTCAGCGACTTGTTTAATCGCCTTTTTCGGTTTCATATTTTGACGGATATAATGTTCAACATGTTCATGAATATCTAACTCACTGAACCATTCTGTCTCTTCTTTTGGTGCTGCACCCTCTATTAAGATAACAAATTCACCTTTAGTCGGAATGTCACCATTTGTGACCGCTTCTACCAATGTTTGAACTGGTGCCGTCTGAATCTCTTCAAACTTCTTAGTTAATTCTCGACCCAAAGCGACTGGTCGTGTTTCATCAATTTCCGCTATAGCTTTTAGTGTATCTGCCACACGAAACGGGCTTTCATAAATAATTACAGTAGAGTCTTCAAACATACGCTGTTCAAGTGCTGCTTTTTTATCTTTTGCTTTTCTCGGTAAGAATCCGACAAACGTATACACAAACGAAGGTAAGCCGCTTCCCATCAACGCAGTCAACCCTGCATTCGGTCCAGGAATCGGTACAACATCAATACCTGCTTCACGCGCACGCACCACTAATTCATAACCTGGATCACTGATTAACGGTAAGCCGGCATCAGAGACTAATGCGATACTTTGCCCTTCTAATAAAAGTTCAATTAAAGGTTCAGTCTGCGTCTCTTTATTATGTTCATGATAAGATTTTAAGGGTGTCTCAATCTCATAATGATGACATAATTTCTTTGTGACACGTGTATCTTCACAGGCAATCATATCGACAGATTTTAAAGTGTCTACTGCACGAAATGTGATATCTGCTAAATTTCCGATGGGTGTTCCGACTAAATAAAGTGTTCCCATGTTATTGCTTGCCCCTTTCAATGAGCTGTAATTTTTGTGTTCTCGTGAATGTTTTAATTTCATACTCACGTTTCATCGCTTCTGACTTTGTTTCATAACCTTCTTGATAAAGTAATACAACGGGACGTCTAGTTTTAGTATACTTGGCACCTTTACCCGCATTGTGTTTTTCAATTCTTGCTTGAACGTTATTGGTATACCCAGTATATAATGTGCCGTCTTTACATCGTACGATATAAATATAATGTTCAATTGCCATAATAAATCGCACTCATTTCTTTTGTATATTGGCCATCTGCTGTATACATATAAAATGGCGGCGCAATATCCAAACCAGGTTTGCCGTCTTTACGTCCTTCTACAAGAATCGCATGCGCTGCTTTACCAGGTTTACTATAAACCATTGTCAGTTTCTTTGGTTCAATACGGTGCTGTCTGAATTCAAATAATACATCCATTAAACGTTCTGCACGATGTACCATGACAAAACGACCGCCTTGTTTCAATAAATGTTTCGCAGCATTCACACAATCAGCCAGTGTACACATTACTTCATGACGCGCAATTTTATGTGCTTCTTTTTGATGTTGATGCGTTTGAATTGTTTTGAAGTACGGCGGATTACATGTGACAACGTTATAGCTTGAAGGTTGAAAGTGTTGTTGAACATGTCTTAAATCCATTTCATACATTTGAATACGCGCTTCTAAATGATTATGGCGAATACTGCGTTCAGCCATATCCACTAATTGTGGTTGGATTTCAATCGCATCTATCATGTGATTTCCTTTGTCTGAAAGTAATAAAGGAATGACGCCGTTACCTGAACATAAATCCATTACTTTGTCACGTTTTCTAAGCTGGGTAAAATGGCCTAATAATAAAGCATCCGTCGAAAAGGAAAAGACTTCATCATTTTGAATTATTTCTAACTGTTCTTTTAATAGACAATCTAAACGTTCATTTTCTTTCAACATGATTTTCTCCAATTTTTGATTAAATATGTATAAATGAGAACCTCTTCAGGTTCTCATTCAAGCTTTCAAATAGAATATGACATTCTTTTGATATATTAAAACAATCGCTTTTAGGATTGTTCTTCTAATGTTTGTAAACAAAATAAGCAATCTTCACCATTACGATGTTTACCGAATAAATCGCCTTTACAGATATGGAAGCCTTCTTGATATAAAATCGCTAAGTTCTCCTTACTGCTTAAACGAGGTTTCTTTTTTTCTTTAGACTTTTGCTCAGGCTTATCTGAAACATCTGTTGATTCAGTTCCTGTTTCTTGTGAACGGCCGATTAATTGTTTCAAATGTTTGTTTTCAACTTCCAACGCAACATTTTCTTCTATAAGCTGCATGGTGATGGTCTTTAATTCTGCCGTGTCTTGATACAATTGTTTAACATTGGTTTCAAGACGCAATAGTCTCTCCATTATTTCTCTGCGTTCCAAAAGCCTGTGGCCTCCCTTAATAGATTGCTTCTAAATCATCAACTGAGTATTCTAAAGGTTGTTCTAAACCTTCAACTTTGACTTGCATTGAAATATCTAACATATTCAAGCCTACCACTGTACCTTGACCATCAGGCGTATCAATTTTTGTTCCCACATCAGGTAATTGTTCTCTGGCAGCTTCATATTGATCATTTTCATATTTTAAGCAGCACATTAAACGACCGCAAGCGCCTGAAATTTTTGTAGGATTTAATGATAAGTTCTGATCTTTTGCCATTTTAATCGATACAGGTTCAAAGTCACCTAAGAACGTTGAACAACATAGCGAACGGCCGCAAGGTCCGATACCACCAAGTAATTTAGCCTCATCGCGCACGCCGATTTGACGTAATTCAATACGTGTTCTTAACTTTGCGGCTAAAATCTTTACCAACTTTCTAAAGTCGATACGATCATCCGCAGTAAAGTTGAAAATCACTTTTGATTTATCTAATGTATACTCACAATTGACTAAACGCATTTCTAAACCTAATTCTTCTACAGATGCTTTACAGAAATCCATTGCAGCATCTGCATCTTCTTCGTTACATGCACATTGTTCTAAATCATTGTCAGTTGCGACACGAATGATTTGTTTTAACGGTAATGTAACATCTTCCTCATCTACCGTTAGTGCAGCATCTTTGACATCACCGACTTCTACACCACGTTTAGACTCTACAACAACTCTGTCACCACAACAAAGTTCAGCATCTTCAACCGGTGCATAATACTCAAGCTTACCAGCTTTTTGGAATTGTACGCCAATCACTTGAAGCATTTAGCCCACCCCCTTAATTACGATTTGTTCAAATACGAGTGTTGGATTCACATTTTGTGTTAACTTCTTATGTGCCTCCGTTATATGATCATACATATGCGTTAATTGGTCATATGTTAAACGTTGTGCATATTGTTTAATATCTGTTTCTAATTCAGAGAATACCAAGTATCCTGAAATGTCTGCTTTTTCATGCATAATATCTTGGAAGAATGCATTCACGACTGACAATGTCAGTTGCTGTAGCTTTTTATTTTTAGCTGCTTTCATTAAATCGACCAAAGCAATTAAAGCCATTGCACGATTCGTCAGCAGTAATTGGCACCAATTGATAATGTTTTTGCGTAAATTTGCTAAATCATATTCCTCATTCAGCGCACGAGCTTCTTCGATTTGTGAGGTATAAGTACTCAACATTTCAGCAATCGGTTTAGATATCTCTTGTTCTTTCAGACGTTCCACGAGTTGTGCTTGTGACATCGGTTTAAAATAAACATGCTGACAACGCGAATGGATTGTACTGAGAATTTGTTCTGGTTTCGTCGACAGCAATATCGCAATCGTATTTTCTGGTGGTTCTTCTAAGAACTTTAAAATACTATTCTCACCTTGAACGGTAAGTTTCTCAAAGCCATTGATAATATAGACTTTGTGACTGCCTTCAACGGGTAATTGATTCATCACATGAACTAACGCTTCAATCTTTTCTTTCTTCAGATTTGCCTCATCTGTTGTGACATATCTGAAATCAGGATGATTGAAACCGTCAACTTTCGCTTGGCATATTTCATTGTCATTGCATAGTATCAACTTCGCAAAAGCCATAGCCGTTTGCTGCATCGTTTGTGCATCATCGCCTTCAAATAAATAGGCATGCGAAAGCTTTCCAGATTGATACGCATTCGTCAATCTTGATAATTCATCCATTCAATTTGTCACCTTTCCATAATGAAAAAGGGCAGGAACTCATGAGTTTAATCATTGATTGTCTCTTTACAATCTCGATTACACGCTCGTCCCGACCCCCACTATTTATAGACTGTTATTTATGTCGAATCATAGATTCATGTCATGTTTATCATTAAAATCTGTGGAACGCATCAACAGGCATTACGAATACTGTCGCGCCGCCGACTTCTACTTCAACTGGATATGGAATGTAAGAGTCTGCACTGCCGCCCATTGGCGTAATTGGTGATACAAGTTGTTCTCTATTTCCACATGTTTTATTGATAACATTTAGTAAATCATCTACTTTGTCATCATCAACACCGCATAGGAATGTTGTATTTCCTGCGCGTAGGAATCCACCTGTTGTCGCGAGTTTAGTAGCTCGGAAATTATTTTTGACGAGTTGGTCAGACAACTCTTGACTATCTTGGTCTTGAACAATTGCAATTACCATTTTCATAACTAACACCTCTTTGTAATATTATAGCATATTGTGATGGTAGAGCCTGTTTAAAACTAAATAGAAATAACTAAAATGATGCCTGATTTCTTGATGTTTTCTATTAATATTTTACCTTCATCTTTTAGGTCTGCTGTAATTAAAGTTTAACAAATTATACTACGTGAACCCGCACGCTTGCAACAACTTCCAAAGCAATCATCTAAAGCTTATGCTTGGCTAGACAAATGTTGGACAATTGCTTGATAAGCAGCATCAACAACCGCCTCAATAGATTGATTTGCATCAATGACCGCAAAACGCTCTGGTTCTTGTTCGATTAATTGATGATACCCTTCAATAACCCGTTGATGAAATGCGATACTCTCATGATCCAAACGATTCATGTCTCGCGCATTACTTTGAATCCGTGCTCTTCCCGTTTCAGCCGTAATGTCTAGATACACTGTTAAATCCGGATACAAACCATTAATCGCAAATTCATTAATTGCTCTGACTTCCTCTACACCAATACCTCTCGCATAACCTTGGTAAGCAAGCGAACTATCGATATAGCGGTCACACAATACTACTCTTCCCGCTTTTAGCGCTGGTAAGACTTTTTCTACTAAATGTTCTCTGCGTGATGCCGCAAATAATAAGGCTTCGGTACGCTCATCAACAGCTTCGCCTTCTAATAAAATTTCTCGAATTTGTTCTGCAGCGGGTACCCCGCCAGGTTCTCTCGTTGTTAAGACTTCAAATTGTGCTTGTAAGCGTTCAGAAACTTGGTTTAAAACCGTTGTTTTACCGGAACCTTCTGGTCCTTCAAATGTGATAAATGCTGACATGTTATTCATCCTTAATATTTATAGTTCTATGCTTTATACCTTCTACTCTAATTCCTTGTGCTACCCAGTCTTCCATAATATCGATCATTTCTTGATGAATGCGTTCACCTTTATAAAACACCGGTATACCTGGAGGATAAGGTACAATATGTTGAGCTAACAATTCACCTGCAGCTTCACTAAAATCGATACGTCTCATTTGGGTTATCGTCACAGGCTGATAATATCCAACGTGTTCAGGCATTTTTGGGATAGTTACTGAAACCTCATTTGTCGTCTTCGGTAACTTTAATGCTTTAATTCGTTCTAATAATGATTCAAATGGGAACCGATCACCTTTATGCCACATCGGCAACACTAACAATACTTGTGTTTCATCTGAGAGTTCTACATAAAGGTGTTGTGCTTCTAACCATTGTTGGATGTCATAGCCTGTATACCCTGCGTATGTCAAAGTTATTTTAAGTGGATCATCCATCTCATGAACTTCTAATCCTTTAGCGCTTAATGCATCAAGTAGACGTTGACGTTGTGTGAAAAAATAAGTGCTTTCATATGTTTTATAAAATTGATGTGCACGCTCTAAGCCTGCCATTAATAAATACGAAGGACTTGATGATTGAAAGTAAGTTAAATACTCCATCACTTGTTCACGATAAGGCGCATTTTTATGTATAAAGATTACAGAGCTCATAGTCAAAGCAGGTAAACTTTTATGATAAGACTGTACGACGTAATCTGCCCCAAAAGAAAGTGCAGAGTTAGGGAAACCATTTAATCCAAAATGCGCACCATGCGCTTCATCTACTAACACAGATGTACCCTTCGCGTGCTGTTCTTTAATAAATGAAGCAATATCGAATAACTCACCGTAATAGTTAGGATATGTCACAATCGCTAGACTATTTGTACTTTCTTTTTGGTCTATGCGTGGCGCTACATATTGATGGGTTGTATCACTGATAGTCATCGGTAAAATTTCTGCATCTTTTTGAGCTAAATCTAAACCATGAAAGACTGATTTATGTACATTACGACTCATCACAATCGGTGCTTCTTGTTTTGCGGTTGCTTGAATCACTGATAAAAGACCTGAAGTTGTGCCATTTACTAAATAAAAGGCATCATAATCTGGATGCTTATCTAAGGTATGCATGCTTTCTTTTAATATGCCTTCAGGATGATGCAAGTCATCAAAATCAGTAATCTCAGTAATATCCATGGCTAAATCCATCTCATGTAATGTGCCGATTGTCATGTTTTTATGGCCAGGTACATGAAAAGAAATAGGTTGTTGTTTTAGAAAAGATTTAAGCTGATGATTTAATGGCAAATTCATTTTTCCACTACCTTCAATTTGGTAATTAACTCTTATTTTAACATATTTGAATCTAGTTCAACGATGAGAAATGAAAGAATTCTTCTCATTTCATTATCAAAAATTAAAAAATGGCATAAAAAAAGAGACCCTTTACAGGATCTCGTG